>CAIUDO010000442.1 GCA_903897935.1 uncultured Pseudomonadota bacterium | reverse complement strand
GGGAGGACGCTGGCTGACCATGGGCACGCACGGCGACCACGACCACGGGCAGCCCGTGACCCCGCGCGCCGCCGCGACGTGGGTGGCGCGCCGGCTGCGCGAGGCCGGGTTCCGCGCGCTCTTCGCGGGCGGCTGCGTCCGCGACGCGCTGCTCGGGCTCGAGCCCGCGGACCATGACGTCGCCACCGACGCCGACCCCGAGTCCGTCCGCCGCGTCTTCCCGCGCGCGATCGGCGTCGGCGAGGCGTTCGGCGTGATGCTCGTGCGCCACGGCGGGCGCACCGTCGAGGTGGCCACCTTCCGCGCCGACGGGAACTACGCCGACGGCCGCCGGCCCGACGCGGTGCGCTTCTCCGACGACCGCGAGGACGCGCTTCGCCGAGATTTCACGGTGAACGGGCTCTTCGAGGACCCCGAGACCGGCGAGGTCATCGACCACGTCGGCGGGCGCGCCGACCTTGCCGCGGGCGTCCTCCGCGCGATCGGCGACCCGGACGCGCGGCTCGCGGAGGACCGGCTGCGCGCGCTTCGCGCGGTGCGCTTCGCGGCGCGCTTCTCGCTCGCGGTCGACCCCGCCACCGAGGCCGCGGTGCGGCGCGTGGCCCACGACCTGCGTGCCGTGAGCCGCGAGCGCATCGGCAACGAGCTGCGTCGGATGCTCGCGCACCCGACGCGCGCCCGCGCGGTCGAGCTCGTCGAGGGGCTCGGGCGCGCCGAGCTTCGCCCGCAGGAACACCGCGGGCACGCGGCTGGTCAGGCGCGCGTACGCGTCGGCCGCGTCGCGCGACAGGGCCCGGATCGCCGCGACGACCCGTCGCTCGCCGGCGGTCAACAGCCACCCTCCGCGGGCGTCTGCCAGGTCGAGCACCTCCGCGAGGTCGGCGGCCGCCCAGGACCGGGACGCCTGCGGGAGCGCGCGGGAGCGGTGACCCGTCGACGCACGACGGACCCAGCGTATCGACTTGCCGCTCGGCGCTGCATGACGCTGCCGGCCCACGAGACCCCGACCGCTCGGTAGCGCGTCGCCGGCACGGGAGCGACGGGGCGACGGCCACGCGCTTGCTCAACGTCACGCGCCGTGTTCATCGCTCGCCGGGGGGCCGCCCATGGCGTTCAGTGTCCGCTACCGAATGATCCGTCCCTCGCCGCTGAGCGGCGCGGATCGCCTCGCCGTCGTGCGGCTCGTCGTGCGCCACAACCGCCAACGATGGGTGGACGGCGCGTTCCCGTTGTGGCTCGCGAACGAGGCCCGCCCCGACCAGCAGGTCGCGTTCGGCCGCGTGGACTGGCGCTCGGAAGAAGACGTCGACCTGCCGCGCTTCCTCACCGCGGTCACCGAGCTGCGCGTGTTGCTGCCGTCGGTGGCGTTCTCGTTGGTTGACAGCGCGGGCCGCATCGGGTGGCGCGGCGGCAAGCGGGATCGGTACCTGGTCGGGGACCGCCCGGTCGATCGGGCTGATCTCGCGGATCCCAGCGATCTCGCCACCGGATGGACCGACGCGGTGGCGTCCGTCATGCCGCCCGGCGTCGCGATCTGCGCGGAGCTGCGCGAGGCGATCGCCAGCGCGGTGTGCGGCATGTCGATGCCCGTCAAGGGGCTGCGGGCGCCGTACGTGTCTCGGGAGGCGTACGCGTGCTTGCGCGCGCTCGCCGACGAAGGCCCGGGCGACCTCCGGTTCGACGCGGTCGCGGCGGTGATCGCGCACCTGCACCAGTACACGCCCGAGGCGCGCAGCGAGGGCCTGCGCGCGCGCCCCACGCTGTCGCCCGCGGCGCAGCGCGTCGTCGACGCGCTCGGCGCGCCCACCGGCTGAAGGCCGGCCCTCGCTCATGGTTCGGTCGACGGCTCCGGCGCTCGTTCGGCCGTCGGCGTCGGGCCGGGGGACCACGTGGTCATGAACCGGCGGTGCATGAGCCAGTCGCGCAGCGCCGCGCGGCTGTCGTTCGCCGCCGGGCTCTGATCCCACACCAGCCGAAGGCCCAGCCGCTCGTTGACACCGATCCTGGTTCGCCCCACGATCTCGCCGTAAAGTCGGACGGGGTCGCCGTCGAAGTACACCCGCATCGCGATCAGGGCGGCGTCGTGCAGGCGGGCGGCCTGGGGCGGCGCCATCGCGACCGCGACGCCCGACATCGACGCGTCGAGCAGGCGGGCCGACACGAACGAGCGCCAGTACCGGTCCTCGGGCGTGACGACGAGGTCGACCGGGGTCGGGCGGACGGGCGCGACGCGCTCGTGATGGCGGCGGTTGAGCACACGCTGGAGCGACCGCGGGATGGGCGCAGCCTCGTCGGGGTCGAAGCGGATCGCGACGCGGGCGCGGTCTCCGCCGAGCGCTACCCGCGCGATCGAGCCGCGCCGCGTGGTCGACGCGCCGTCCTCCGCGATCAGCTCGAGCGCGACGGCGACCCCCACCGCGGGGGCTGCGTCGCCAGCGGCCATCGCGACGAGCACGCCGGCGGCGCTACCGTCGATCGGCGTGACACCCGACACCACCCCATCCACGATGAGGCGCCCAGTGACGCCCACCGCGGGCGCCCGATACAGCCGGCGCCGCTCACGATGGTACATCGGTCCATCGCTGGGCACGGGTCATCGATCGGGCGGCAACGCGACCGGCAGCTCCAACCGCTGCGCGTGCCGCGCTGTGACGGTGGACGAGGCGCGGGTCCAGTCGTCGAACGTGCGCTCGGTCACGTCGCGCGCGTTCGCGAGCGCCTCGAGCTCGATCTCGACTCGGGGATCCTCGTGGCGGCTCCGTGAGAGGGCCGTGCGCAACGCCTCGTGCAGGGCGACGGTGGCGTGGAGTCGTTGGGCCTGCTGACCACCGGCTTGTTGTTCGAACGCGTCGACGAGCGGCCGCACGCTCGCCGGGCCCGCGGAGCCGACCAATACGGGCAACGCGCGTTCGAGCGCGCGCGCGTAAGCGGCGGCCCGCAGCTCGACCTGGGACTGCGCCAGCTCGGTCATGCTGACGCCGTGGTAGGCGAGCGCGTACGTCATCGACGCGGCGATCACGGCCGTACCCGCGGCGTACGAGGTCCACCGCACCCCGACGCCGATCCAGGACGCCACCGTCGCGGCTCGCTCGCGCCCGGTGTAGCGGGGCATCGCGGCGTCGCCGAACAGCGCCGCGCCGAACGCGCGCGCCGTCGGGTAGCGGTCCTCGGGGTCACTCTCGAGCGCGCGCAGCATCGCGATCGCGGCGTTCGCAGGCACACCCGGCAGCTCGCGCGCCAAGCGGACCGGGTCGGTGCGGGCGCTGCGAAGCGACTCCGCGCGACGGGCCCGCCGCGCCGGTGGATCGCCCGTGAGCAGCTCGTACATGACCGCGGCGAGGGCGTATTGGTCGGCGCGCGCGTCCGGCCGCTTCGATCCGACCTCGGGGGCCGCGTAGGCGCCGGCGCTCGGGCCCGGCTTGCCGAACCCTTCGAGCGTCGCCACGATCTCGCCGCTGCGGCCCGTCGTGAGCGTGACCGCCTCTGGGCACAAGCCGCCGTGCACCTTGCCGGTGCCGTGCGCGGCGACCACCTGCGCCACGACCGGGCAAAACAACGCGAGCGCCTCGGTCGGCTCGAGGGCGCCAGCGTCCATGACGATTCGAAGCGTCTCCCTGCTCACCGCCGTGAGGCCCTCACGACATCCAGACTACCTCACGGACACGAACCCTGCAGAAGCGGTCGCGCTGCTCGAGGCACCACGGGTCGAGGCCGCCTTGTTGCAGGCTGGCGCGGATGTACCAAAGCGCGGTGCGCAGGTCGCTGACGTGGCCGCCTTCGCCCCACAGCTCCGCGACGAGCTCGCGCTCCGAGCACCATCCGCGCTCCTGGTGGGTGCCTTCGGTGGCGGAGTCGAGGGCCTGGGCGAGCGGGTGCAGCACCGAGGCCAACGAGCTGTCGATGACGCGCGTGCGGTCGGGGTGCTTGGGGTCTTCGAACCGCGCGCGCATGCCGTCGTGCGAGATCATGAGCCGCTGCCCGTAACGATCCGCGTCGTACGCGACGACGGGGTGCGTGCCCGGATCGACCTCCGCCAAGCAGAGCGTGCGCCCGGCCACCACGAACGGCCGGTCGGTGAGGAGCGGCTCGAGTCGGATGACGTCGCCGTACCAGACCTCGCCGTTGCCGTGCACCATCAGCACCGCGGCGATGGCCGGCCCACCCTTGAGACGCAGGTCGGCGTTGGCGTGGCTGCCGATCACGAACCGGTCGCTGCGCATCACGGTGTCGACGCCGGTCTCGAGGTCGCGCACCACCAGCGCGCGGCGCCACGAGACCCAGCCGATCCCGCCGGCTTGAATCGACAGCTCGATGTAGTCGCCGAGCATCAGCCGATCGCCGGGGCGCAGGCGCACGGAGTTGCCGCCGAGGCGCGTGCCGTTGTGGAAGGTGCCGTTCGAGCTGTTGAGGTCGCGCACCCACAGCGCCGACTGCTCGACCCACAAGAGCGCGTGGTGCCACGAGCAGGTGTCATCCTGGATCATCAGGTCGTTCGACGCCGCGCGACCGATCGACACCGGGGTCGAGGTGACCGTGATCGACCGCCGTACGAAGTCCCCTTGGTGCTGGATGAGGACGTAGCTTGCCATTCGACGTTCCCGCTGGTTGAGGCTTCCGCTCGGTCGGCTCTAATCGCTGAGCGCAGGCGCAACGAGGGAGACCTCTTCTTCATCGCTGAGCGCGACCCCGCACGCGTCGGTCAGGGACGCTCGGAACGTAGCTCGAACGCCGTCCAACCCGCCCTCGATCGTCGCGTCGACGACGACGACGTCGCCGACCAGGGCGAACGCGCCGTCGTCGAGCGGCTGGAACACCCGCGGGATGTCGTCGTACCCGCCGAGCAGGGCCCCGTCTTCGGCGACGAGGGAGAACGAGACCAGCGGGTTGCTCGGGTCGCCCCAGTCGCCCGACGCGCCGGGCTCGATCGCGTGCGCCCGCGCGCTGCCCCACACGTGAAAGAGCCCTTGATACCCGGGCACAACCTCGAGTGACCCGCCTTCGATCGGCTGGAAGTCGAACTGCCCGGTGCCGATCTCCATCGACGGCGCGTCGTCGTGGGAACACGTGTTCACGCTCACGGGCTCTCCGTCGACGGGAGCGGAGCACGCCGCGAGGGCGACGAGGTATTGAACATGTTTTGGGTACGTTCTGGTCGCGGGCGATTGTGGCGTACGATCCAGCGAACCTACGGTGTCGCGGGAGTGTCCGGCGCGTTGTTTCGCGCGCAGCGTGACAACTCTTTGCATCCAACCACCCCGGTGGAGTGTAGTCTTGGTGGGCCTTGGAGGAAAGCATGAGCCGCCACGAAGCATCCGTGCGTCGCTTGAGCGCTGACGAGGAGAAGGACCTCGCGCGGGCCATCCACCGCGCGGAGGATCGCGCACGCCGGGCGTTGATCGGCCTGGCGGTCGCCGAGCACGAGCTTCGGCGGCGGCCGGATCGGGCGGAGCGCACCCGGGCGGGCATGGTCGACCGGCTCGAGAACGCGGTCGAGGCCGCCTGGCGAACGTCAAAGGTAGAACCGTCGATTCGCGAGAAGGCGCGCGAGGCCAAGCGCTCGTGGGCCGAGGTCGAGGCGCTGCGCTGGCAGCTCGCGAT
>CAIUDO010000441.1 GCA_903897935.1 uncultured Pseudomonadota bacterium | reverse complement strand
CGGCGATCCGCGTCTCGCAGGTCATGCGGCCGTGCTCGATCTCGAGCTACCGCGTGCTGTCGACGTCGGCCGACGTGCCCGTCGCCGGTCGCGAGCTCCTCGAACGCGTCGCAGTCCGCCAAGAACGCCCACGTGTCGCCGACGAAGTCGGTCTGGGTGACGCAGTTGTCGGGCTGCCCGGCGTCGCCGCCGAACCACACGAACCGGCGCCGCACGTCGTCCCACACGCCCTGCATCTCGCCGCGCGGCGGCGCGATCGCCGCCGACACGCCCTCACACGCGCTGGTCGTGGGCTCCGACTCCGTCGGCGACGTACCCGTCTCCGCGGGCGGGGCGGTCTCGACCGACTTCGAACACGCGAGCACCAGCACGATCCCCAGCATTCGGCCTCCTGACCACGCGTCGTAACACGATGACGGCGCTACTCGGGGCTCCGAACGGCGTCGTGGATCTTCTGCGCCATTGCAGGGCCGATGCCAGGGACCTCGGCGAGCTGGGCCGGCGTCGCCCGCCCGACCTCCCGCGCGCTCCCGAGGTGGGTCAGCAGCGCCTTGCGGCGCGCCGGTCCGAGCCCCGGGATGGCGTCGAGCACGCTCTCGAGCGCGCCCTGACGACGCGTCTTGCGATGGAAGCCGATCGCGTGCGCGTGCGCTTCGTCGCGGACGAGCTGCAGCAGGCGCAGGCCGGGGTGGTTGCGCGGCGGGCGGATCGGGTCCTTGGCGCCCGGCAGCACGACCTTGTCGGTCGCCTGCTTGTCGCCGCGGGCGTGCTCGGTGCGCGGCTTGGCGATGCCGACCAGCGGCACGTCGAGGTCGAGGTCGGCGAGCACGGCCGCCGCGACGGCCACCTGGCCCTTGCCGCCGTCGACGACGAGCAGATCGGGCAGCTCCCCCTCCGCGATGCCGCGACGCAGCCGACGATCGAGGATCTCCCGCATCGTCGCGTAGTCGTCGTTACCGACGACGGTCTTCACCTTGTACCGACGGTAGGCCTCGCGGGCCGGCTTCCCGTCGATCAGCACCGTCATCGCCGCGACCGGAGCCTCCCCGCCGAGGTTCGAGTTGTCGAAGCACTCGATCCGGGCGGGCGGCGCCTTCAAGCCGACGAGCTCGGCCAGCGACGACAACGCGTGCCGGGTTCGATCCGCCTGATCGTGGCGCGACGTGTAGGCGACCCGGGCGTTCTCGGCGGCGAGCCCGAGCAAGCGCGCGCGGTCACCGCGGACGGGCGCCACGATCTCGACCTTGCGCCCCCGACGCTCGCTGAGCACCTCCGCGAGCGCGTCGACGTCGTCGGGCAACGCGGGGACCAGGATCTCGGGCGGGATCTCGGCGCCCTCCGGGTAGGCGGTGTTGAGCGCGTGCGACCAGATCTCGGCGTCCGACGCTACTTCGCCGTCGAACGGCAGGACCCTCGGCTCGCCCATCGCGCCCTCGCGGATCGGCACGACCGCCAGCGTGCCGCGGGTGCCGTCACGGTGCATCGCCCACACGTCCCGGTCCGAGAGCCTTGGATCGACCACCTGTTGGCGCTCGAGCGTGGCGCCGACGGCCCGGATGAGGTCGCGCATCCGGGCGGCCCGCTCAAACTCCTCGGCGTCGGCCGCCTCCTGCATGCGCCCCGTCAACGTCTCGACGAGCGGCCGATGGCGCCCCTCGAGGAACATCAGCGCGTCTTCCAGCACCTGGGCGTACGCGCCCTCGGTCGTGTGCCCGTCGACACAGGGCGCGAGGCAGCGGCCCATCTGGTGCAACAAGCACGGGCGGCGTCGCGACGCGAGCACCTGGTCGGTGCACGTGCGGAGCGGGAAGTGCCGCTGCACGAAGGCGAGCGTCTGCCGCGCCCGCGACGCCGACGCGAACGGCCCGAACGAGCGCTTCGACTTGTCGCCGAACTGCCGGGCGAGCACGAACCGCGGCCAGCGCACCTTCGGGTCGACCTGGAGGTGGAGGAAGTTCGCGTCGTCCCGCAGCTTGATGTTGTAGCGCGGCCGGTGCTGCTTGATCAGCGTGTTCTCGAGGAGCAGCGCCTCCTTCTCGGTGCGGGTCGCGATCGCCTCGACGGTCGCGGCCCGCGCGACGAGGTGCGGCACCATCGGACGCTCGTCGTGGCCAGACACGTACTGGCGCACGCGCGCGCGTAGGTTCACGGCCTTGCCGATGTACAGCACACGACCGCGACGATCGCGGAACAGGTACACCCCGGCGGACTGCGGCAAGGCCGCCGCTTGGGTGAGCAGCGCGTCAACCATGCGGCGCTCTATCGTGCGGAGACGGACAAGGGCATGGATCCAGCGAGGTGTACCGGTTAGCCGGCCCGGCCCTGCTGGTCGGGGATGGAGATCGGTACCATGAAGCGCGTTGTCGCGGCGGTCGAGGCGGGTCGGTGTGTGCTCGCGGTGTCCGCTGCCCTCCTCAAGAACGGGCAAGTCTTGCTGGCCCTCACCGAGCGCGCGGGCTTGCCCGCGGTCGCGTTGTCGGGGCCGCAGGTCGCTCCCACCGTCGCGATCGGCGAAGACGTGCTCTCGCGCGTCGCCCACCGCGACGGGCTGCTCGTGATCGTCGCCCCCGAAGTCGCCGATCAGGCCGGCCTCAAGGCCCTCGGAGAGCGCGTCGCCCGCATGGCGGTCAAGCCTGGTGTGCTCGTCGTCGATCGCAGCATGAACGCGCTGCAGATGATGGGCGTGTTCCCGGGCGCCAAGGTGGAGCACCTCAAGGTGTCGCGCTCGGAAGCCTTCTTCCGTGACCTGCCCGCGCTCGCGGCGTCCGCCGCGCCCGCCCCCGCCCCCAAGGCGTCCGCCGCCAAGGCCGAGGAGGTCAAGGCGGTCGTCCCGGCCCTCATCGACCGCGACGGCGACGTAGCGGCCGTGCGCGCCCTGCTCGACGACGGTGGCCCCATCGTCGTCCTCGGGCCCGCGGGCATCGGCAAGCTGCAGGTCGTCGAAGAGGCCGTCAGCACGTCGAGCCTCACCCGCCTGCCCGACCTCGTGCTGAGCTGGGGCAGCGGCGCCGACACGCTCGCGGGCCGGATGTCCGCGGTGCTCGCCGAAGCCGGCGAGAACGGCCTCGCCGAGGTGCTCAACCGCCCGCACACGCCGGTCGAGGTGCTCGCCGCGATGGAGGCCGGCCTCGCCGCCGCCACCGGCCTCGCCGACAAGGTCATGGTCATCCACGACCTGCACCACGTGCTCGGCCGCGAAGCAGACTTCTTCCGTAAGGGCCGCGTCGAGGTGCTCGTCCGGGCGCTGTTGATCAACAGCTACGCGCTGCGGATTGTCTTCACGTCCGAGAAGCGGCCGGTGTTCTACCGGACCGCCCACACGAACGTGGCGCGCGTCTACGAGCTCACCGGCATCAAGGGCCGGTTCTACCACGAGATCTTCACGGCCGTCGGCGCCCCCGAGTTCCCGCGCGACCGCTTCGGTCCGATGTCGGAGCGCCTGCACGGCAACCCGTTCGCCATCCGGCTGCTCGCGATCGAGGTGCGCGACAGCGACGCTGGCGTCGCCCTCACCGAAGATCCGAAGGCGCTCACCCTCACCACGCCGGACGACACCGACGCGGTCCGCAAGCTGCTCAAGCACCAGCTCGATCGGCTCGGTGAAGGCCTGAAAGACGCCCTCGCCAAGCTCGCGCACCTGCGCTACCCGGCCGCGCGCGACCTGCTGGGCGACCTCGGCATCAAGCGGAAGGACATCGACGAGCTGATGAAGCTCGGCCTGCTCGAGATGACGGGCGGTCAGGGCTCGCGGAAGTTCCAGCTCCACAACCTGGTCCGGACCAGCATCCCGCTGCGTGTGCGCACCGACTTCGACACCTACGCCGAGCTCGCCGACCTGTTCGTCAAGCGCGCCGCCAGCGCCACCGGCACCGAGCAGGTGGCGTTGCAGCAGGAGGCCAACCGGTTCATCAGCGGCGCGCGTGGCCGCGCGAACCGCGGCCGGTTCACGTTGCCGTTCCCCGACAACGACGAGCGCGTCGAGGCGTGCGCGGGCCTGATCCGCGGCGAGCGGCCCGCGGTCGACATCGCCGGGCCGAAGGTCGACGAGGTGCTCGCCGAAGACCCGGGCAACAGCGAGGCGTGGATCCTCCGCGCCGAGATGCTCGACCTCGTGCGGGCCGAGAAGTCGGCGATCGAGGCGTGCTACCACGACGCGATGGAAAAGGCGCCCGTCCCCGAGGTGTTCCACCAGGCGTGCGGCAACGCGCTGCGTCGCAAGGTCGCCACCGCCGCGATCGTGGCGATGGAGAAGGCCATCGCGGTGTTCCCGGACGAGAGCCGCCTGCACACCCGTCTCGGCGCGCTGCTGCTCAAGCAGGGCCGTCGCAACGAGGCGTTGGCGGCCATGAAGCGGGCGAGCGAGCTCGACCCGATGTTGCCGGACGCGTACGGCTTGCTCGGCATGGCGCGCCGCGAGGAGGGCGTCGCCGCGATCAGCGACGTCGACCAGCTCCTGCGTGAGGCCGTCCGCCTGGCGCCCGAGGACCCGGTGCAGGTGTCCCGGCTCGTCGACTTCATCATCGTGCGCGCGCGTGTCGGCGCCGACCAGCGCGCCGCGTTGTTCGACGAGGCCAAGGCGCTGCTCGACCCGATCATCCGCGGCGAGCGGCGCGCGCCCGAGGCGTGCCTGCAGATGGCGGTGATCGTGCGCGAAGAAGGCGGCGATCGTGAGCGCGCGCGGTGGCTGCTCAAGCAGGCCCGCAAGCTCTCCGAGCGCAACCCCGAGCGCAGCTGGCGGATCAAGCTGGAGTTTGCGTTGCTCGACGCGGCCGACGGCAAGGTCACCGAGGCCGAGGCGTCGCTGCGCGAGATCACGCAGAAGGAGGGCCACGCGTACGAGCCGTTCTTCGCGCTCGGGCACGTGCTCGCCACCGCCGGGCAGCTGGTGCCGGCGCACGCCGAGCTCATCAAGGCGCGCGACCGCACGCCGGCGACCTCCCTGGAGCGCATCCTGTGTGAGGCGGACCTCGCGAAGGTCAGCTTGCTCATCCAGGCGGCGGCGCAGGCCATGGCGGAGTTCCGCTGGGAAGACGCGATCGAGGCCCCGCCCGAGGGTGGAAAGTCCGAGCGCGCCGGCCACGTCGTCAAGCGCAGCCGCCACGCCGAGGGGGCCGAGCCGGCGCCCGCCGAGCCCGAGGCCAGCGAGCCCGAGGCCGTCGAGGAGGTCGAAGCGCCCGCCGCCGAGCCCGAGGCCGAAGAAGCGCCCGCCGAGTGAGCGGCGCCAGAACATAGTTCGCGGCGCTGTCGATCTCGGCGGCGCTCGAACGACGACCCGACGACCCACCACGCCGGTGGGCAAAGGAGCACCTCATGGCCCTGTCTGGTCGTTTCGTCTGGCGCGAGCTCATCACCCCCGAGCCCGAGCGCGCCGCCGTGTTCTTGCACACCGTCTTCGGCTGGGAGGCCCGGGCCCTCCCGATGGGCGACCAGCCGTACACCATGCTGCGCCACCCCGGCCTGGGCGAAGACACCGGCGGCGCCATGCGGCCGATTATGGACGGCGTGCCCCCGCACTGGCTCAACTACCTCACCGTCGACGACGTCGACGCGGCGCTCGTGCGCGTCGCTGAGCTCGGCGGCGCCGTGATCACCGGGGCGATGGACCTCCCAGGCATCGGCCGGTTCGCGGTCGTCGCGGACCCGTCCGGCGCGGTCATCGCCGTGTTCCGCGGCGCCAACCCCGGCGCGACCGACACCGAGCGCACGCCCCCCGACGGCACGTTCTGCTGGTCGCAGCTCATGACGACCGACGTCGCCGGGTGCGCCGCGTTCTACGGTGCCCTCGTCGGCTGGACGACCGCGCCGATGGGGCCGACCGGCGTGGTGTTCCTCGACGGCGCCGTCGCCCGCGGCAGCGCGATGGCGAACCCGATGCCCGAGGCGCCGTCGCACTGGTTGTCGTACGTCGCGGTGCCCGACGTCGACGCCCGCTTCGCCGCCGCGACAGCCGCGGGCGCGACCACGTTCGTGCCCCCGACCGACATGCCCGGCATGGGGCGGTTCGCCGTGCTCGCCGATCCGACCGGCGCCGCGTTCGCGTTGTGGAAGAATGCCCCGCCGGCCAGCGCCTGAGCCCGGAGGCACCCATGCAGTACATGCTGTTGATCTACGACGAAGAAGCGAAGTTGGCCGCCATGACGGCCGACGAATCCAAGGCGTTCATGGGCGAGTACGCCCGGTTCTCGGCCGCCATCGCCGCCCGAGGCGCGCTCGTCGCCGGCGACGCGCTCAAGCCGACCTCGACCGCGACCAGCGTGCGCGTCCGGGACGGCGCCACGCTGCTCACCGACGGCCCGTTCGCGGAGACCCGCGAGCAATTAGGCGGCTACTACCTCATCGAAGCGCCCGACCTCGACCGCGCCCTCGAGATGGCCGCCCAGATCCCGTCCGCGCGCACGGGCACGATCGAGGTGCGCCCCGTGCAGGTGTTCCGTCCGTGACCGACCCCGGCGCGGTGGTCGCCGGGGTGATGCGTCGGGAGCACGGCCGGCTGATGGCCGCGCTCACGCGTGTCACCGGCGGCGACCTCCACGCCGCCGAAGACGCCCTCCACCACGCCGTCGTCGCCGCGCTCGAGCAGTGGCCGCGCGCCGGCGTGCCCGACAACCCCGCCGCCTGGCTCATGCGGGCCGGGCGCAACAAGGCGATCGACGCCGCGCGGCGGGCCACCACCGCGCAGCGGTTCGCCGATCACGCGGAGCGCGACGTGCCCGAACCGCCCCCCGACGACGACCTGATCGGCGACGAGCAGCTCCGCCTGATCTGCACCTGCTGCCACCCGGCGCTCGCGCTCGACGCCCGCGTCGGGCTCACCCTCCGCGCTGTCTGCGGGCTCACGACCGAGGAGATCGCCCGCTGCTTCTTGCTCGACCCCCGCGCGCTCGCCCAGCGGCTCGTGCGCGCGCAGCGCAAGATCCTGGAGGCCGGCATCCCGTACGAAGTGCCCGGCCCGGCCGAGCTGCCCGCCCGCCTCGACGCCGTCACCCGCGTCATCTACCTGGTGTACACCGAAGGCTACGCCGCCACCCGCGGCGACCACCTCGTGCGCACCGACTTGTGCGTCGAGGCGATCCGCCTCGCCGAGACCGTCGCCGACCTCGCCCCCGACGACGCCGAAGCGCGCGGCCTCGTCGCGCTGCTCCACCTCCAGCACGCCCGCCGCCACGCCCGGGTCGACGCCCGCGGCCGCTTGGTGCTGCTCGAAGACCAGGATCGCTCGTCGTGGGACCGCGACGCCGCCCGGTCCGGCGCCCTCGCGCTGCGGCGCGCGATGCGGTGCCCGTCCCCCGGCCGGCTCGTGCTGCAAGCCGCGATCGCCTGGGAGCACGTGCGCGCACCGTCGGCGTCCGACACCGATTGGACCGAGATCCTGGCCCTGTACGATCTGCTGATCCAGGTCGAGCCCACGTCGGTGGTCGCCCTGAACCGCGCGGTCGCGGTGGCGATGGCGCGCGGGCCCCGCGCCGGCCTCGACGCGCTCGCCGCCCTCGACGGCGACCCCCACCTTGAGCGCGGCCACCTGCTCGCCGCGGCGCGCGCCGACCTGCACCGCCGGCTGGGCGAGACGGTCGATGCGGCGCGCTGGTACCGGGTCGCCCTCGACCGCGTCACGAGCGGCCCCGAGCGGGTGTTCCTGGAGGAGCGCCTCATCGGCGTCGAAGGCTCGTGACGCCTACGAGCGTGAGCGGCGCTCTAGCCCCAAAACAAGCGCGGGGCCGAGCCATCAGCCACCAGCCATCAGCTTCCAGCTTGACAATGGCGCGATGGTGACCCAACCGACCTTGACCTGAACGCGAACAACCCGGTCGACTGTCG
>CAIUDO010000440.1 GCA_903897935.1 uncultured Pseudomonadota bacterium | reverse complement strand
GCGAGGGCGTCGAGCGACTCGATGATGCCCTGGTGGCTCGACTCGGGGTCGTCTTCGGTGTGCAGCGGCCACCGGTCGTCTTGGGCGCCTTGCACGTGGCGGATGGGCCGCGCCGGGCTCGGGCACGACGCCGGGATCCAGTCCTGGAACGCGCCCGACATCGGCATGAAGCCGTCGAACGCCGGCTCGCCGAGGCACGCGACGTCGTAGACCATCGCGCCGCCCTTCGAGAACCCGGACAACCACACGGTCTCGGCGCCGAGGGTCGCGCGGACCTCGGCGGCGAGCGCGACCAAGAACGCGCGGTCGTCGCGCGGGATGTGGTCCTTGTTGACGCCGACGTTCCAGTCGTCGCCGACCTTTCCGCCGCCCATCGGAAACACGCCGATCATGCCGCTGGCGTCGAGGTCGGCTTGCACGTCGGGGTCGAGCGCGTGCGCGGCGCCGTCGCCGCTGTGGTGGAGGTGGACGACCGCGGTGCCGTCGTGTGCGTCGGGGGTGTAGACCCAGTACGGTCCGTCGGGCAGGTGGCCCTTCGACACGTTGGGGCCGTGGCACGCGGAGAGGGCGGCGAGCGCCGCGACGCGGAACCTCACGGGTCGCTCGGGCGGTACACGGACCGGGCGCGCGCGTTGGGGTCGAGCTGAAGAGGCTGGTCCAACGCTGGGAACGCGCGCTGGTCGCAGTCGGTGCGGCTGCACAGGCGGCACGCGACGCCGACGGGCACCGGCGCGGCGTCGAGGTCGACCCCCTCCGAGTAGACGAGCTGGCGCGCGTGCTCCAACCGGCACCCGATCTCGATGGCGTGCAACGAGGCGCGCTGGAGGTAGCCGCCCTGGTGCTTTCGGACGGTCCCCGCGACGGTGAAGTAGCGGGCGCCGTCGGGCATCTCGCTGATTTGTACGTGGATCTGGCCCGGCGTGGAGAACGCCCGGTAGACGTTCCAGCGCGGGCACGACCCCGCGAACCGAGGGAACCGGATGCCCGACCCGCTGTAGCGCTTGCTGATGTTGCCGGCGATGTCGACCCGTACCATATGAAACGGAACCGCGCCGGATTCGCGGTCGGGCGAGCCGGCCAGGGTGCTGATCCGGTGGCACACCTGCTCGAAGCTGCTCCGGTACCGGTGCCCGAGCCGCTCGATGTCGTACCGAAACGCCTTGGCGGACGCCAGGAACTCCGCGAACGGCATCATGACCGCGCCCGCGAAGTAGTTGGCGAGCAGGATGCGGGCGAGCGTGCGCCCGGTGGTGGTGGTGAGGGTGGCGTCGGCGGTGAGGCGGTCGAGCACCTCGCGCTGGCCGAGCAGCCCGACCTGGCACGCGAGCTGGAAGTCCCGGGTGCGGGGCGGCATCTCCTCCGAGAGAAGGAGTCGGCCTTTGTCAGGGTCGAACCTCCGCATCGCTCCGTCGGGCATGGCGGGTACCACCCGGACGAGCACCCCGTGGCCCTCCATCAAGGTGCGTACGAGGCCGCGGTAGAGGTTCTGCGGCTCGAGGCGGCGGGTCGACCACAGCCGCTCGGCGGCCTCTTCGAGCTCGGCGAAGTGGTTGTCGTGCTTCTGCAAGAACGCGGTGACCTCGGCGGCGGGCGTGTGCGCGCCCTCGTCGAGCTCGTCGACGCCGTCGGGGGCGCCCTTCGCGGCGACACGCAGCGCCTCGTTCTCGTCGCGAACACGCCGGAACGAATGGTACAAGCTCACCAACGCTCGCGAGACGTGCGGGCCGGCGTGGGCGACCGCGAGGATCTCGGCGGGTGGAACGCGCACGCTGGCGAACGCGGGGTCGGCGAACGTGTCGAGCAGGTCGTCGGCGACGGGCGACGCGGTCGCGGGGAAGACCGCGAGCAAGCGCTCGATCTCGGGGGGAGGCGGAGCACCCGCTTCTGCGCCGACGACGACCGCGGGCGAGACGCCGAGCAGGTACGCGACCTGTTCGCTGGACAACCCGAGGCGCGCGCGCACCGAGGCGAGGTGTTCCGCTGGGCTCATGTGCATTCGTTCGCCTAACCACGCGCGCCGATCCGAGCGCGAACGCGTCTGGTATGTTCACGCTGGGAGGTCGGGGTGGACCGCTCGCGAATGGTCAAGATTGCGGCGCTTTGGTCTGTGATGGTCGTGGGCATGGTCCTCACGCTCGTCGCGCTCGATCACCTCGGGGGCGCGAAGAACACCGTGCTCCGCTTGTTTCCGAGCAGCGTGTACGCGCCGCCGCCGCCCGCCGAGCCCGAGGAGGATCCGGTCGCGGTCCACCGTCCGGACGGGACCGTCCAGATGATCCCGCCCGGCTCGTTGCCGGAGGGCCTCCCGGTGTGTGGCTACGGCGATCCGAACGAGCTGTGCGTCGTGGTCGATTGGAAGCCGCTGCCTGGCGCCGCGGCGGCGCCTGCGACGGCGCCAGCCTCCGAGTAAGGCGCTTGCCACACCGGGCGCGGGGTGCGACCATCCGCGCGGAGGCGCCGCGTGTTGTTGCCCTGGTTGTTCGTGTCGGCCTTCGCCGCGGACCTTCCTCCCGTCGATTCTGCCCCTTCGGGCACGCTTCGCCCGACCAAGGACGTCGCCGTCGTCATCGGGGTGGCGCACCCGGCGGGGGCGCCGGCCGAGCCGCTCGCGCCCGCAGACGTCGCGGTCGCGGTCGACCACCTCGCGCGCACGGTCGGTCTCGGCTCGGGGCGCGTGTCGTCGTTCTCGGACCCGACGTTGTCGACGCTGGAGCGGGGGGTCGGCAAGGCGGTCAAGAAGGTCGGCAAGGGGGGCACGATCTGGGTGTGGGCGGTCGGCGCCGGCGGCGTCGACGGCCTCGCGACCGCGGACGGCGCGCTGAAGTGGTCGGAGCTCGCTTCGGTCACGCTGAGCACCAAGGCGTCGCGGGTGATCTGGGTGCTCGACGTGCGGCTCGACGGCGCCGGGCGCGCGGGGGCGTCGGCGGGCGCGGCGCCGACCGTGCTCCCCGCCGACGATCGCCTGGTCGTGTGGTCCAGCGACGTCGACGGGGGCGCGCAGATCGTCGGGCAGCACGGCTTGTTTACCTGGGCGGTCGCCGGCGCCCTGCGCGGGTGGGCCGACGGCGCGGGCGGCGCGCCGCCGGACGGGCAGGTGACGTTGGCGGAGGCGCAGCGCTGGGTGTCGGACGCCGGGCGGTCCCTCGAGCGCACCGTGCGCCCGACGGTAGACGCCCGGGCGGCGCACGTCGACGTGGTGCTCACTGCCGGAACCAAGGAGGTTGGCCCGACTGCGGCCGAGCTCGCCGCGTATGCGGTGGCGGAGCGACCGGCGCGGGTGGCTGCTGCCGTCGCGGCGCGCGCCGCCGAGGCCGACGCCGCGCTCGACGCTCTG
>CAIUDO010000439.1 GCA_903897935.1 uncultured Pseudomonadota bacterium | reverse complement strand
TTCGCGGTGCCTGACTTCACGGTGTACGACGAAGCCGCGGCGGAGCAACACTACGCGCGGGTGCTCGACCTGTTCGCCGGGGCGCTGGCCCGCCCCGCGTGACCGTCGCTCATGGCCCGGCGGCGGGCTCGGGCGCGGTCAGGATCGGCGCGGTCTGCACCGGGTAGAGCGCGGGGTCGTCGTCGAAGTCCCAGATGGAAGGGGCGATCGCGGCCGGATCGGTGCTGCCCCACCAGTTCGACGCGAAGTCGACGACCCCGTCGTCGTAGCCGCCGACGTACCGGACCGCGTAGCCCGTGTTGCCGGTCAGGTTCGAGTTGTGGAGCGTCTTGCGGATGGGGTAGCCGACCAGCACGACGCCGTCGACATTGTCTCGAATATTCAGAGGAACATTAGGCAGCCCGGTCGGTGGGGCGTCCCGCGGATCGCCGGTGGACTGGTCACTTTGGCGGTGGCTTCGAGGCGCTTGCGCCTTCGTTGGGTGGCGCGAACGGCGCGCCGCCACGCTCGAATCCAGGTGTCCGCCGAGTCAAGACGCACGTCGCCGGCCCGTCGCGGCCGAGGCTCGGCCTTCAGGCTCCAGACGCCGCGTTCCCAGGCGGCGGGCCCCGCGCCGACCGACGCAGCGACGCCAGCACGTCCAGCGTCGCCGGCGGCCAGACGACCGCGCGCAGCCTCATCACGGCTCCGCACGTCGGGCACGCCGCCCCAAACACCTCGAACGTGCTCTACAACAGCTCCGCCCACCCCACATCCGAGACGAGCCCCGCGGCCGCCGCGTGAGCCGGACCGTCGCCACGGGCGGCACCGCTACGCGTCGCGGCGCCGGACGAACCAACCGATGCCACCGGTGTCGTGGCGCCAGCACGCCCCCGTACACCACCTGATTCGCCGCGGGTGGCGGTACCAAAGCCGCTAAGCGCTCGACCAGCTCCAACGCCGTGAACGTCCGAGACGTCGTCCCGTCCGACCACGCACGCTTCAACGCCATCCGGACCGACCCGTCCGCAAGCACCTCCAGCCGGGACGTCACCAACGCGGGCCGAAGCACGTACTGCGCAAGCCGACCGATCCCGGCCCGATCGCGCGCTCCGAGCACCACCCCGGCGTGCACCGTGTATCCGTCACAACTCGCGCAGAGCGGCGGGAGCGGCCGTTCGCGGCCACCGACACGCTGGACCCGCTGCGCCCGTCGCGTCGACGACGCGGATCGACCCGCGACGGCCACCTCCTGCAGGTCCGCCAGCGCGTCGTCCGGGTCGACCTCCAACGGGTCGTTCGGACCGTGACCTCGGCGCGCGAGCAGCCGCTCGAGCTCCGCCGCCACCCGGACCACCAGCCCGTCGACGTCCGCCTGACGCCACCTCCGGGCCCGACGCCACACCGGCGCGCCGCGCGCGTCCGCCACGAAGAGGCCGTCCAGAAGCAGCATATGCACGTGCACGTTCAGGGTGAGCGTGGAGCCGAACCGCTGGATCACCGAGACGCTCCCAGGCTCGCCCTCCCGGCCGTCCAGGCCCCGAACCCCGTGCCGTCGCAGCCAACGCGTCACCTCGGACCGCATCGTCTGGACGACCTCCCGCAGAAGACCGGCGTCGCGCGCCAGCAGCCAGCGACGCGGCCACGGCACCGTGAACACCACCTGCCGGACGGCCACCCGGGGGAGCAGCTCCTCGGTCCAGCGCCCGGCGCGCTCAGCCATCCGGCGTCCGCCGCACGTCGGGCAGAAGCCTCGTCCTTTGCAGGTCGTCGGGACGAGCCGATGGTGGTGACCGTGCGGGCACTCGAGCCAGGCGAACCCCGCGCCGAGGTCGCCACACGCGAGGTACCGCTCGAGCTACCGGTGCACGAACTGGGGCAGGGTCCGGGCAGCCGGCACGACGCGACGCAACCCGACATCGTTCGGGCAACGTTCTTCGAGGGTCCAGCTTGGCTCCTGACGCCCAGCCCCCCTCGTCGTCTTCTGTATGGACGCGCTGGGGCTGCGGCCTGCGCTCGACGTGATGGCGGCGCGCTTCGTCGACGCCGGGTACGCCGTCGTCCAGCCGGAGCTCTATTGGCGCTCCGGGCCGTACGCCCCGTTCGACGCCGCGACGACGTTCTCCGATCCGGTCGAGCGTGCGCGGGTCATGGCCTTGATGAACGCGCTCCGCCGGGCCGGCGTGAGCGCTGACGTCGGCGCGCTGCTTGACGCGCTCCACGCGACCGACGACGTGCTCGCTGGGCCGGTGGGCGTCGTCGGGTACTGCATGGGCGGCCGGCAGGCGCTGTACCTGGCGGGCGCGCTCGGCGACCGCGTGGCCGCGATGGCGTCGATCCACGGGGGCGGCCTCGTGCGCCCCGACGGGACGAGCCCGCACCTCGGGGCGCCAAACATCCGGGCGAGGCTGTACTTCGCGGTGGCCGATCGAGATGCGAGCTGCACCGACGCCGACTGCGCGGTGCTCGCCGCGACGCTCACCGCGTCGGGCGTGCAGCATCAGATCGAGCGATACCCGGGGGCCTTGCACTGTTTCGCGGTGCCTGACTTCACGGTGTACGACGAAGCCGCGGCCGAGCAGCACTACGCGCGGGTGCTCGACCTGTTCGCCGCGACCCTGGCCCGCCGGAGCTGAGCGGGATCAGCGCGACGTTCGATCGCGCCGCCAGAGCCACAGCGCGACGAGCGCCAGCGCGGGGTCGAGCGCGCAGAACGAGAGCGCCAGGGACGCCGGAAGCTCGCCGAGCAGCCACAACGGCAGCAAGAACGCGGGGAGCAGCAGTCGGTCCACGACGGTGGCCAGTCCGAACGACGCCGCGCCGGTTCGGCCGCCCATGACGTAGAACCAACCGATGAAGGCGACGGCCATGCCACACACCCGCACCAGCCCGACGTCGGTGAGCTGGCTGCCCTCAAGCGCGGCGACGAGGCCGATCAGCGGGCTGGCGCCGAAGTACATACCGAGGCCCAGAACGAGGTAGAGCACGCCGTTCGCCACGATGTAGCGTGACAACGGCGACAGCCCCTCGGGCGGCGTCGCCCACAGCGCACGAAAGAACCCCACGACGCACCTCGCGCCCCGAGCATACGCCGCCAGGTCGGGCGCGGGGGGCTACCCCTCGGCCCCGCGGGTCGCGCGCTGGTAGAACGCCACCAGGTCGGCGCGCATCTTCCGCAACGACGGGGGGTGGAAGTACATCATGTGCCCGGCGGGGTAACGCTCGAGGCGCACGTTGCAGCGCAGCTCCTCGGGTACGCCGAGCTGATCGATCATGTACGACGCCGAGAAGTACGGGGTCGCGAGGTCGTAAATGCCGGCTTGCACCAACACGTGCAGGTGCGGGCCGGTGATCATCGCCTTGCGGAGGTCCTCGGAGGTGTTGACGTAGCCCATGCGCCCGGCGGTCTGGAAGCGCCACCCGCTGTTCACGGCGATCGACAGCACGCGGTAGTCGTCCGGGGTCGTCCACCCCACGACGCGCCGCAAGAAGTCGTTCACGACGACCGTGTACGGCCCCGAAGCGGCGTCGTACGACGGGTCGCGCGACATGAGGACGCCGTTGGCGTCGAGATCGGCCCCGACGTACCGCCCGTCGAGCCGCCCGACCGTGCGGTGACCGGCGCCGAGCAGGGCGCGCGGGAACCACTCCGGGTGGATGCGCAGGTTGCGCCGCCGCAGCTCGTCCGCGTCGAGCCCGGTGAATGCGGCGAGGCGATCGGCGAGCGCGTCGCGGCGGTCGGCCGGCAGCCGCGCGCCGAGCAACAAGGCGGGCGCGTACTCCTCGATCGCGAAGCGCTCGGCCTCGGCGAGGAACGCGTCCAGACTGGCCTCAGGGCGCACCACGCCGTGGTACGCCGCGACCGCCGCGAAGGTGGGCAGGTACGTGACGCACGGCAGGACCTCGTTGCCGGGCTCGAACACGAACGTCTGGAAGTCGGTGGCGAGGCTGACCAAGACGAGCCCGTTGAGGTGCACGCCGCGCTCGGCGAGCCAGTTGGCGAGCCCGGCGCCGCGGGTGGTGCCGTAGGACTCCCCGGCGACGAACTTCGGCGACGCCCACCGCTGGTGGCACGACAACCACGCGAGGATGAACCGCCCGACCGAGTCGATGTCGCTCGCGACGTCGTGGAACGCGCCGTCGGTCGACGGGTCGATCGCGCGCGAGAAGCCCGTCCCCACCGGGTCGACGAACACCAGATCCGACTGGTCGAGCAGGCCCATCGGGTTGTCGACGAGCCGGTAGGGGGCGGGGGGCGTCGCGACGGTGTCCTGCATGTCGACCCGGCGCGGCGCGAACACCCCGAACTGCAGCCACACCGCGCTCGACCCGGGCCCGCCGTTGAACAAGAAGGTGACCGGGCGATCGGCCGGCGCGCCGCCGTCGTCCCGCACCCACGCGACCGAGAAGATACTGGCCCGCTCGACGCCGGCGTCGTCGCGGATGTGGAGGGTCGACGCCGTCACCGCGAACGGGATGACCACGCCGTCGATCGTGGTCGTGTCGCGGGTGGTGACGCTGCGCTCTTCGGGTTTGGGCTGCTTGTTCGGGTCGGACACGGGCACCTCTCGGGCGCACGATGTCGCACGTGACGGGCCTGCTGGCTAGCCCTTGAACAAGCGGTCAGCAGTCAGCGGTCAGCGGTCAGCGGTCAGCGGTCAGCGGTCAAAACCATGCATCGCTCAGCGGCAGTCGACCGGGTTGTTCGCGTTCAGGTGAAGG
>CAIUDO010000438.1 GCA_903897935.1 uncultured Pseudomonadota bacterium | reverse complement strand
CTCGGACTTCGACGCCGACGGCGACGGCTTCGACACGCCGGACGACTGCGACGACACCCGCGGCGACGTGTGGCCGGGCGCCGCCGAGCGCACGGACGACGTCGACCAGGACTGTGACGGTCGGATCGACGAGCACCTGTACGCGCCGGGTGACCTCCGGTTCACCGAGTGGATGGGCGCGCCATCATCAGGGATCGACGGTCGTTACGTCGAGGTCACCGTCGCGGCGGGCGCGGAACGGCACCTCGACGGCGTGGTGGTGCGCGGGAGCGGCGGCGCGTCGACCACCCTGCCCTCCGGCCTCGCCGCCCCCGGCGACGTGTTCGTGCTGTGCGTCAACGATGATCCAGTAGTGAACGGCGGCGTCGGCTGCGACGGCGCGCTCGCGCTCGACCCCGGCGACGCGTTGTTGATCGTCGCGGACGACGCGCTCGACGCGCTCGACCTGGTGGACCTGCCCGCGCAGGCGGCGACCGCGTGGGAGCTGCGCGCGTCGTCGTTGGCGGACCCGGCCCACGCCGAGCCCGCGGACTGGTGCCTGGCCGTCACGCCGTACAACGCCGATGATCGGGGTTCGCCCGGCATGTTCCCTGGATCGTGCGACTAGTGGGGTGCTACCACTCGGGTCCGGGCGGGGTGCGCGCCTCGGGGACCTTCAGGGCGACCGGGGCGAGCATGCTGTACAGCCGCCCGGCGTTCGTCGTGAACAAGAGCTGACGGCCGGCGACCGTCGGCGCGGCGGACACGCCGTTGAGCTGATGATCTCGGTTCCACGACCACAGCTCGGCGCCGGATGCTTCGTCGATCAGGTGCAACGAGCCGTCGGCCGAGCCCACCAACAGCCCCGCCTCGGTCGCGACCGGCGCGGTCAGCGCGCCCCCGCTCCCGGAGTCCCAACGCCACTTCTCGGCGCCGGTGAGCGCGACGTACGCCCGCAGGACGCCGTCGACCCCAGGGTGGAACACCATGCCGACGCCGTCCAGATCGATCGCGAGCGGCGTGCCTGCCGCGCCGACGTCGGCGCGCCAGCGCACCGCGCGGGTCTCGACGTCCAACGCGACCAACGGCTGCAGGTACCCGCTCACGAAGATGTCGCGCGCGAGCACAGCTGGCGCGGCGACGAGGTCGGCGTATCGACCCTCACCCACGCGGCGCGCCCACTCGAGATCGCCGGTGGCTCGGTCGATCGCGACGATCGTGCCGTCGGAGAAGCCCATCAGCACGTCGTCCCCGACGGGCGTGGGGTCCGGAGCGGCGTACAACGCGAGCTCCGCGACGCGCCCGACATCTCCTTTGTGGGCGTATCGCCACAACAACGCGCCGGTCTTCGCGTCGAGCCCGACGCCGAGGTCGTCGACCGCGGTGACGAACACCCGCCCGTCGACCACCAGCGGCTGCGCGAGGATCGGCGCGGCGCCGTGGTGCTCCCACCGCAACACGCCGTCGAGGCCGTAGCACCAGGTGCCGCCCGCGGTGTCGCTGAAGTAGACGGCGTCGCCGTGCACCGTCGGCGCCGACTCGACGCTGCCGGACGCGGGCAACGTGTCGACGAGCACGCCGGTGCGCCGCGCGATGACGTACACCGCG
>CAIUDO010000437.1 GCA_903897935.1 uncultured Pseudomonadota bacterium | reverse complement strand
GCCTCGCTCAGCGGGCTCGGTCCGCAATGCCCTTCAGGCAGCCAGCTCCCGAGCCTCAGGCTGGCCCTTCGACGCGCAAGAACTCCACGTAGAACCGCGCGCCGTCGAGCGGCGTGACCTCGTGCGGGACCTCCGGCTCGATCACCCCGTCCGTGCCCGGCGCGAGCACCTGCGACCCACGGCCGTCCACCCGCAGCTCCAGCGCGCCCGACTCCACCACGATCCGCCCCCACACGCCGGGCTTCGTGGTGTGCGCCTTGCGCAGCGCCTCCGGCGTGTCGTCTACGCCGAAGGTGGCGGTGCGCTGATAGGCGCGCGCGCCTGCTGGAAACGAAGGAACCGACATCGTACCCCCACTATAGGCTCAACAACACCCGGTCGGCGGGGAACGCCGACCGATCGATCAACCACTTCACGTCGAACACCGCCCCTCCCGGGCGGACCATCGCGGCGAGCGCCGCGGTGCCGAGCGCGCGGAACGGGGCGTGCCCCACCGCGACCACGAGCGCGTCGAGATCCTGCAGGGCGTCGCGCGCGGACAGCCGCAGCCCGAGGTGGTGCAGCGTCTCGTCGGGGTCGGCCATCGGATCGTGAATGATCGGCGCCGCGCCGAACTCGGCCAGCTCGGCGACGATGTCGGGCACGCGGCTGTTCCGGATGTCCGGCACGTCCTCCTTGAACGTCACGCCGAGCACGCCGACCCGCGCGCCGACGACCGACCGACCCGCCGCCGCCATCGCCTTCACCAGACGACGGGCCACCAGCGCGCCCATGCTGTCGTTGATGCGGCGCCCCGCGAGGATCACCTCCGGGTGGTAGCCCAGCTCTTCGGCCTTCGACGTCAGATAGTACGGATCGACGCCGATGCAGTGCCCGCCGACCAGGCCCGGCGTGAAGGGCAAGAAGTTCCACGTCGTGCGCGCCGCCGCCACGACGTCGCGGGTCTCGATGCCGAGCCGCTCACAGATGAGCGCCACCTCGTTCATCAGCGCGATGTTGAGGTCCCGCTGGGTGTTCTCGATGACCTTCGCCATCTCGGCCACCTTGATCGACCCGGCGAGGTGCACGCCGGCGTCGATGATCGCCCCGTACGCCGCCGCGACCCGCGCGCGCGTCGGGCCGTCTTCACCAGCGACGACCTTGGTGATCCGCTCGAGACGGTGCTCCTGGTCGCCCGGGTTGATGCGCTCCGGCGAGTAGCCGACCGCGAACGACGACCGCGGCAACCCCGACACCCGCTCGAGGATCGGCGCGCAGACGTCTTCGGTGACGCCCGGGTAGACCGTGGACTCGTACACGACGACGCCGCCCGCTTGGAGCGCGCGCCCGACGCTCGCCGACGCCGCCTTGACCGCGGTCAGGTCCGGGCGGTTCGCGCCGTCGATGGGCGTCGGGACCGTGACGACGAAGAACGTCGCGCCGACCAACGCCGCCGGGTCGCTGGTGACGTTCAGCCCGCTGCTGCGCAGCACGTCGCTGGCGACCTCGCCAGTGACGTCGACGCCTTCGCGGAGCGCGGCGACGCGCCGATCGTCGATGTCGAAGCCCACAGTGCCAGGGAACTTCCTCGCGAACGCGAGGGCGACCGGCAAACCGACGTACCCAAGACCAACAACGGCGATCCGTTCCATCATCGCTCCAGGCGGGCGGACCTATCGCGCGCGCCCCCGCGTTGTCGTGCGCGGCGTTAGAGCCATCACCTACCGAGAGGCGAGCGTGCGGCAGGTCCTGGTCACCGGATGCGCGGGATTCATCGGCTACCACCTGGCAGAACGGCTGCTCGCCGACGGCGACCAGGTCGTCGGGTACGACAACGTCAACGATTACTACGACGTGCGGCTCAAGCGCGCGCGCCTCGCCCGCCTCGCCCGCCACCCGAACTTCGTGTTCATCGAGGCGGACCTCGCCGACGGGCAGCGCGTCGCGCAGACGTTCGCGCACCACAGGTTCGAGGTGGTCTTTCACTTGGCCGCTCAGGCCGGCGTCCGCCACTCGCTCACCCACCCGCACGCCTACGTCGACGCGAACCTCGTCGGCTTCCTCAACGTGCTCGAGGGGTGCCGCCACAACCGCGTCGGGCACCTCCTGTTCGCGTCGTCGTCGTCGGTGTACGGCACGAACAGCCGGCAGCCGTTCTCGTCGCGGGAGCCCGTCGACCACCCGATCAGCCTGTACGCCGCCACCAAGAAGGCGAACGAGATGATGGCCCATAGCTACGCGCACCTGTTCGGGGTGCCGTGCACGGGCTTGCGCTTCTTCACCGTGTACGGCCCGTGGGGTCGGCCCGACATGGCCATGTTCAAGTTCGCCGACGCGATCCTCGCGGGCCGCCCGATCGACGTGTTCAACCACGGCGACATGGAGCGCGACTTCACCTACGTCGACGACGTGGTCGAGAGCGTGGTCCGCCTCGGCCGGACCCCGGCGGCGCCCGACCCGGCGTGGTCGCAGGACCGCCCGGACACCAGCCACGCGCCGTACCGCATCCACAACGTCGGCAACAGCAACCCGGTGCCGCTGCTGCACCTCATCGGGCTCGTCGAGCAGAACCTCGGGCGGACCGCGATCCAGAACCGCCTGCCGATGCAGCCCGGCGACGTGCGCGCGACGTCCGCCGACACCGCCGAGCTCGAGGCGGCGATCGACTACAAGCCGTCGACCACCCTCGAGGTGGGCGTCAAGAACTTCATCGACTGGTACCGTGAATGGTTCGCCGTGACGCCCTGATCGTCACGGGGGCGCTGCTGGTGGTCGTCGGAGCGGCGATCGTCGCGCTGCCCCCGTTCGTGCCATCGCCGCTCGCCGCGGGCGTGGTGGCAGCCCCGGCCGGCGCCCCCGTGTACGGGCGGGAGCGGGTCGTGGCCGATCCGGACGGCGCGCGGGAGGAGGTGCGCACCGAACGGTACGGCCGGCCCAGGATCGCGGTAGAGACGCCGGTCGGGCTGGTCGAGGTTGAGGTGGCCCCCCCGAGCGCGTGGCCGCGCGCGCCGGGCATCGGCACGGCGGATCCCAACGCGTGGACGCGGGCGCCCGAGGTCGCCGGCTTGCCCCCGCACGCGGGGGGCTATGCGGTGCAGCGCGCAGTCTTGGCGGGCGGCGACGCGATCGTGCTGCTCCCAGGCGCGCCGCAGGTGCCGGTGTTCGCGACGGCCGCCGGCGTGGCGGCGGGAGACAGCGCCGCGCGCTGGTTCGCGGCGGGGGTGCTGATGATCTCGGGGCTCACGGTCGCTGCGCGCGCGCGCGCCGGCCTCGTCAGCGCGCGCTGACCGACCCAGCTACGGCCGACGCGCTCAGGCCTCGGCGGCGGCGAGGTGGACCAGCCCAGCGAGCGCGAGGTCGATCAGGCGCTCCTCGGTGGCCTGCTCGTCGGCCAGAGACACGATCCCCGACTCCGTCGTGCCGATCACCGCCAGCACCGCCCCCACCCGGAGCGCGGCGGCCCGGGTCCGCACGTCCCGCAGCGCCGTCGGGCCGCGCCGAAGCACGCTGCCGAGCACGAACAGGTGGGCGGCCTCCATCTCACTGGCCAACACCCCGGACGCCGCCAGCACGTCCATGTACGCCCGGTTGGTGGCCGACAGCGGGCCCTGGCCGAATTCACGACCAAAGAAGCTGTCTTTCGAGTGCACCACGCCCGCATGGACCCGGTCGTCGAGGCCGAGCGCGCCGGAGGCGTGGAGCATCGACGCGACCAGGAACGGGTCGGCGACCGCCGGGTAGCCGGGCACCGCGTACGCCTCGCTCGTACCTTCGTCGCGCACCGCCGCCGTCGCGACGACGAGATCCCCGACCCGCACGGTCGGCGACATCGATCCAGCGGTCCCGACACGGACGAGCCGTCGCGCGCCGAGCGCGACCAGCTCGTTCACGACGATGTCGACGCTCGGACACCCCATGCCGGTGGGGACCGCCGCGAAGTCGACGCCGCGGTACGAGCCGACGTGCACGTCGAGGCGTCGCCGGTTCTGGTGCACCTCCACGCCGTCGAAGCGCCGGGCGATCCGCGCGGCGCGGTCGACCGAGCCAGGGAGCAACACGTACCTCCCGAGCCCGCCGTTGCCAGCGAGCACCTCCGGCCCGACCTCCAAGTGGTGTGCCCGCGTCATGATGCTCCCTGGGCCGTTCACAGCGTACGACGGGCGCGTCGACGCGCGATCACGAGCGCGGCGAGCGCCCCCGGAACGAGCAGCGCCGACCCCGAATCTTGCGAACAACCGCACGACTTCGGCGCGCCCGAGTCGCCCGGATCGGTGTCGGCGTCCGTATCGGCGTCCGTGTCCGTGTCGGCGTCCGTGTCCGTGTCGGTGTCCGTGTCGACGTCGGTGTCCGTGTCGGTGTCCGTGTCGGTGTCCGTGTCGGTGTCCGTGTCGGCATCTCCGGTGTCCCCGGTGTCCCCGGTGTCCCCGGTCGGGATCAGGTCGTCGAACATCGCGGCCGCGCTGAACGACTCCACGAAGTCGATCAACACGTCGTCGCCGGCGTGGCTGTGGATGTGCACGTCGTGCGAGACGTCGGCCAGACCGCTCACCTCGAGCAACAGCGTGGGTCCACCCTTCACCGCGCCGATGTTCCCCCGATAAATGCCGTCAATCACGACCTCGACGTCGCTCTTGCCACCGCTGAAGCCGAAGATCCGCACGGTGTGACCCACCATGTCGACGTGCAGCTCCCGCCCCGCGACCATCCGCGTGGTGAAGCCCATGGACGCGCCCTTCGTGGCTTCGCCGTACCCCGCCGGGCCCTTATCGCCGCACCCGGCTTCACAATGCAGGTACCCGCTGTAGTCGTCGACCCGCTGGTAGCCGGCCCAGCGGTCCAGCGTAGGCGGCGACTCGTCCTTATAGACGTACATCCCGTCGTTGGCGGCGATCAAGAACTGACGGTGATCGAGGAAGTCCGGGCGCGGCTCGGCGGCCTGCGGCAGCGACGGGATGCGCAGCCCGGTGTCGGTGAAGGTGCGGCCATCGTCGGAGCGAAACAGCCCGCCGTGCCGAGCGACCGCGATCGTGGTGCCGTCGGCGCCGATCGCGATGCGGACGATCTCGTCGTAGGGGCCGAGCGTCGCGGCCTCCTCCCAGGTCACCCCATCGTCTTCGGAGATGTAGAGCACGCTGCCCGAGGAGTGCATGAGGCGCTCCGGATCGGTGGCCGGCCACGCGACGACCGCCGACTTGCTGCCGCCCGGAATCACCAGCGTTCGCTCCCACGTCCCCAGCGGGTCGGACGTGATCGCCACCCCCACCGAGCCACCGATCAGGTACCGCACCGAGCCGTCGTCGGTGGTGAAGCGCAGCATCTGGCGGCTGTTGTCGAGCACGCCGATCAAGCCGGGCACCTCCACGAACGACGCCCCGCCGTCGGTGCTGCGCCCGACCGTACCGGCGAACGTCGGCTCGCTCTTGTCGCCGAGCAGCCACAGCTCGTCGGGGCCGGTGAACCCGACCAGGGTCGCGTCGCTCGGGAACGGGCTCGCGACCACGGACCACGACGCGCCGTCATCATGCGACACAAACCCACGATGGTTCACGATCCCCAAGATGAGGTTCGGATCGCCGGCAACGACCTCGACGCGCTGGACGTTCGCCTCGTCGAGCCCGATCGCGGGCGCGTCCCAGCGGGTGCCGCCGTCGAACGCACGCTGGACCGCGGCCGCGTACGCCCCGACGTACACGATCGGGACCTTGGGCCACTCGCTGTGAAAGGTGAGGCCCCGGGTGTAGTCATTGCGGATGAGCGAGGACTCATTCCAGGTCAAACCGGCGTCTTCGCTGATCCACAAGCCGTCCCACCCCGCCACCACGATCCGATCCCCCGAAGCGCGGACCTGGGTGAACGCCGCCTGATCGGACTCCGCGCCGCCGCTGGACGAGAAGTCGGTGATGCTCGGGATCGTGCGCGCCTCGAACGACGCGCAGCGATCGACGGACCGATACGGGGCCTGCGACGCCCCGGCGGCCACCACCACGTCGCCGCGGGCGTGCAGCTGCACCACCGCCGGGTGGCTCATCGTGTCGGGGATGGCGCCGCAGCGCGCCCACGACGCGCCGTCGTGACGCCAGATCTCGCCGGTCTGCATACCGGCATAGACCAGGGTGGTACCACCAGACACGGTCGCTGCGACGCCGGTGAGGCGCCCCGTGGGCGGAGCGCCAACCGACGTCCAGGCGCCGTCGACGCCGTATCGGACCGTCCCGTCGGTCGCGATGCCGGCGACGCCGATGTCCCCCTCCGTGAGCTCAACGAGCCGGTCGGTCGAGGGCACGTACGGACCGAGGGCTGGCCCCGCGACGGTGCGCGTGCCGACGTCCATGTACACGGTGTCGCCGAACGACGCGATCGCCGCGACGCCGGGCTGCGCCACCTCGGTCCACGTGTCACCGAAGTCGGACGAGACCCAGACGCGGTTCGAACCCGCCAAGACGATGGTCCCATCGTCCAGCATGGTCCCACCCACCGAATAGTCGAGCAGCGGATAGCCACCGATCGACGACCACGAGAGCCCTCCGTCCGTCGACCGCAGCACGTTCTCGGCGGCCGTGCACACCCAAGGCGCGCTGGCGTCGAGCGCGTCGGGGGCGGCGAGCGCGACCACGTTGTCGTGCGGCACGTGGCCGAGCGCGTCGACCATCGAGAGTGCGAACCACATCACCGATCCTCCTCACGTTCCTGGCGGCCGGCCCATGCCCCGAGCCATCGCGACCGGAGCACGAGCCGAACGGCCGCCCCGGCTGTTGTACGAAGATGTGACGTGATCCGCTACGTCAGAGTGCCCAGACACCGTGGTCGGAGGCTAACCGGCCCCCGCTCTGAGCGCCCGACCCCACGGACGACGGCGTCACCCCGGCGTTGCCAAGCTGCTCGCCTCGACGACGGTGAAGTCGGCGTCAACCGCGACGCCATCGGACCAAGCGCGGCGCGCCTGGGGTACAGTTTCCGGCCGGAGGTCGCCTTTGTGGTCCACGCTCGGGATCGTGATCCATGCTACGGCAGCTGCGCACCTCCCGCACGATGAGGCCTACGCCGTGGCCGTGCCGTGGGACCTGGACCCCGCGACGCCCTGGGCGTTGGCGCACATCGACGCGATGTCGCGCTCCGACGACGGAGGTGCCTCCTGGCACATGGTGGGCGGACGGATCGTCGCCGACAGCGCCATCGCAGGGGGCGTGACCACCTCGGGTGAGGTGGTGTTCTGCGTCGCCGACGCGGTCGTGTGGAACACGGACGCCGGGCCGGACTGGTTCGAGGTCCCCACGCCAGACTCCGTGACCGACTGCGCGGTGGTCGGCGACACCGTGTTCGTCGCCACCCGGAGCGGGTTGTTCTCCGGGCCCGTGACCGGGCCGCTGGTGGCCGAGCTGCCCGAGACGATGCTCGGGCTCGACGTGAGCGGCGCCACGTTGATGGCGATCGAACGGACCGGGAGCGTCTGGCGCCGGAGCGCGGTCGGCTGGACCGATCTCGGCGTCCCGCCTGGTGTCCCGGCGCACACCCAGGCCGCGACCCTCGGCGGCGTGATGCGCACGTTCGCAGGCGACACGGTCGGCCGCGTCTGGGTGCACGATGGGGTGGTTTGGGGACCGTGCGGCGCGCTGCCGGTCACGGAGGGCCCGCGGGTCGTCGAGATGGGGTACGGCGACGCCGCGCTCCTCGTCGGCACCGCGACCGACGGCCCGTTCGTCAGCTTCGACGGTTGCAGCACCTGGGAGGATCGGCGCGTCCCCGAGCCGAACTTCCTGGTCCAGCTCGGCGCCTACCCCGAGCGCGGGTTCAGCGCGATGATCGCGACCGTGGACCAGTGGTTCGTCGCTGGTTATTCGGGCGTCTTCACGTCGGTGGACCAAGGGCTCACCTGGCTCCAGACGCCCATCAGCCCCGGCGCGCGCGCGCAGGGCGTTTCGTACGCGGCGGACGGCCGGATCCACTTCGGTACCTGGTCGGCGGGTCCGCTGTACACCGACGACGGCGGGGTGTCGGTGTACGGGCTGGCGAACGGCATCGCGTACGGAGACGTCATGGACGTCGCGGCGGCGCCCGACGACCCCTCGACGGTGTGGTCGATCGTCACCCACGTCGTGTACAAGTCCGAGGATGGCGGCGATGCCTGGCAGGCGATGGGCTACCCGGGCCAGGCGCATCAGGTCTCGGTGTTCTCGGAGCCCGACGAGGTGTTCGTCACGGGAATGGACGGGAGCGGCGCCGTCACGCTCGACCGCGGCGCCACGTGGTTGCCGATGACCAACCTCGAGCCGGTAGTGCCCAACGCGCTGCGGGTCGGTCGGTTCACCGTCAGCCCGGGCGCGTCGCGGTACGTCGCCGCGGGGGGCGGCCGCATCGCCGGGGCCACGCGCCACCGGGGGCCCTGGACGGTGGTGGCGGACGACCCGGGCCTCGAGCAGCCCACCGAGGTCGCCTCGTTCCCACCAGGCCGAAGCGGCGTAATCGCGGTCGGCGGGTTGGGCGGCGTGTGGGTGAGCACCGACAACGGCGCGTCGTTCACCGCCTCGCTGGTCACCCCCGACGACCCGGTCGACGCGGTGGAGTTCAACGGCCGCGGCATCGCCTACGCGTTCACCGCGAGCGGAAAGGTCTACCGCGCCCGGCTGCCAGACGCGTGGATCGACACGGGGCTGCGCACGCCGTCGCGCGTGCTCGACGCCGAGCCCTCACGCGATCACCCCTCGCGCGTCCTCCTGGGCACGGCGGACGGCCTCTGGCTGATCTCCGAGACGCCGGCCGGACCGGTCCTTCAGCGGTGGTCGGGCCTGGAGCGCGTCGACAGCGCGAACGAGTGGATGGATTGTGACGGTTGCGTCGCCGAACAGATCGAAGAAGCAAGCGCCGCGATGGGCCTCGTGACCGCCATCACCCCCGGCACCGCGCTCACGACGGACGTTCACGGCGTGACGGTCGAGGTGTGGGGGTCCATCACCGGTCCGGGGGAAGCCGACGTGTTCGTCGACGGGCGCTGGGTCGCTACGCTCGGCAGCGCGTCGGCGCCCATCCTCCCGTTCGTGCCCGAGCTGCTGGTGTCGGTGCCGCGCCTCGACGACGGTTGGCACAACATCCGAATCGAACACGTCTCGGGTGAGGGGGTCTGGGTCGACTACGTCGAGGGGCACGCGCCGGCCGTCGCCCTGCCCTGAGGCACCGGGCGCCACGCCCAGGCGCGCCGGCCGCCTACCACAAAGAAACGGGGATCCCACGGAACGAGGGGACCACGCTGCCGACGAACGAAAAGTCCCAAAGGATCTCGCCCTCCGGGGCGAACTCGACGAACCGATACGAGGTGCCACACGTGACCAGCACGTTCTCACCGACGAACCCGATGCCCCCGGTCACCGGGCACACCTCGCCGAGCGGATAATCGGCGACGGCCTGCGCCGTGTTCGTGGCCTCGGAGACGGCGATCTGCAGCCCGCGTGAGCCGGCGAGCGAGCCGTTGTTGTCCAACATCCAGACGGAGCCGTCGTCGACCCGTGTGACCTGGTGCTGGCCGCTGAACCGTGGCGTAACGCCAATGTACGCGCCCTCGTCCAGCGTGCCTTCGCCGTCACCACGCAGCGTCCACACGGCCTGACCGACGTTCGGCGACGCCGGATCCGTCTCCACCCGAATGATCTCGTTGTCGACCCGGCGCGACACGTACCAGTCACCATCCGGCCCGACCTGCAGACTGTTCACCGTGAACGGATCGTACGCCGTCGGGTACTCCTCGCTCCAGTACCCGAGCCCGGAGTACCACGGGGTCTCCTCCAACGGGTACACCTCGGACATGCTCCACTTCTCGACCGGTACACCGGAGTCGTCGAACGCCCACAGCCCGTCGACCGCGTAGTTGCGCCCGCCGCTCATGAGCTGCTCCACCACCAACGCCCAGATGAGCCCGTCGTGGCGGAACACCTCGTGGTGCACGTACGCTCCGAGGAGGTCAGAGCTCCACTCACGAAGCACCGTCCCGTCCAGCGCGAACTCCATCAGCAGCCGATCGTCGAAGATGGCGAGGACCGTTCCTTCCTCGGTGAAGGAAAGGCCTGAGACGTTCCGGGCGAACGCAGTGATGTCGACGTACCACACGGGCCGAGCGAGATCGTCCACGATCACGAGGGTCCCGTGGTCACCGAGATCGGCGTTCGTGAGGACGAACCGCGTCTGATGGCCCGGGTCGGCGACCGCGAGGGTCGCGTCCCACGTGCGGAACGCCTCCGGAGTCTCGATGGTGAGGACCTTCGGCCCGGCGTCTTCGAGCCCAGACGGACCTTCGCCACGAAACATGAACTCGTAGGTGGCGCCGGCGGCCAACCCCCACACCGTGCGGGTGTGGACCTTGCCCTCGGAGGTACCGAGCGCGCGAACCTCCCCGCCACCTTGCTCGGCCACCTCGAACGACACAACGGCGGGCTCGGCGGTGACCGCCTCGCACACGACGATCAGCTCGTTGGCGGTCGATGCACACGATGCCGAGACGAACAGCGGCGTCGCCGGCTCGGTGTCGCCGCCCGTCTCCTCGGTTTCGGCGGTCTCCTCCGGCTGCCCGGTCTCTTCGGGCGGGGGCGTCGAGTCGGACGGGAGGCCCGTCTCGGCGGTGGACTCCGGACCCATCTCCGTCGGCTCCGAGGGTTCACCCGGGAAACAACCAAGGAGCGCGAGCACCACCACCAAGCCGCACATGGTCACCACCTGCTACATTCTATCGTGACGCGCGGGCCCCCGGCTCCGGACAGCCGATCTCACATCGACCTCACATCGGGTGTGGTGGTGCTCCATACGTTCTCGAGCCGCCGCCGCGAGGCTGCCTCGTTTCAGCGCTGAAACGGCACGCAGCGCCAGCTCCCAGAGTCGTCACACAGACCACCGAATCCACGACGCTGGCACCATCGCCACAACGCGCGCTATACTCGGCCCACGCGGGCCGCATCGGCCTGACAGGGGCATCGCATGTTGCTGCCGTTCGTCGTGTGGTTGTTCTCGTCCAACGCTGCTGCGGAGGACCTCATCGTCGACGGGACGACGGTCATCCTCTCTGGCGACGTGCAGTACGACGCCGTGCGCGTGATCAACGGCGGCGTGATCCAGGTCGCGCCCTACACCGGTGCAACGGGCGGGCGCCTGGTCCTCTCGGCGTCCGAGGTGTGGGTCGACGCTACGTCTCGCATCGACGGGTCGGCCGCCGGCTGGCGCTCCACGCCCGGCGGAGCCGAGGGGCCGTCCGGCGGTCAAGGTGGATCCTGCTGTACGGACGGCGGTGGCGGTGGCGCCCACGGCGGGAACGGCGGGAGCGGCACCGCCAACGACTGCGACACGGAAGACGGTCCGGGAGGCCTGGCGGCCGCAGATCCGGGCGCGGTCACCGTCGAGATGGGATCCGCCGGCGGGTATGGCGGCTCGAACGACGGCAGCACCGGGGGCGCCGGGGGCGCTGGCGGCGCCGCCATCGAGATCCACGCGTCCGTGCTGACCATCGAGGGGCTGGTCGTCGCTGACGGCGGGGACGGCGTCACGTTCGCGTCCGACGCCGGCGGCGGCGGGGCAGGCGGTGGCGTGCTGCTCGCCGCCGACGTCCTCGATTGTAGCGGTGACATCCTGGTGCGTGGCGGGGCCGGCGCGGCCTCGATCAACGACTCCGGCGGCGGCGGTGGCGGCGGCGTCGCCATCCAGCGGTGGGACAGCCTCCGCCTGTCCACGTGCGGCGTCGACGCGTCGGGAGGCGCCGGTCCGTGCGGGCTCACGAGCGGCGGCTACGGCGTGGAGGCCGAGGGCCTGTTTGACTTCGACGGCGACGGCGTGCTGGCAGCGGATGGTGACTGCGACCCGCAGGACCCGGCCACGTTCCCGGGCGCCCCGGACGGCTGCGACAGCGCCGACAACGACTGCGACGGCTCGTTCGACGAAGACGGCGGAGCGCCGGCCCTTTGGTACGCCGACACCGACGGCGACGGGTTCGGCGACGAGCGCGCGACGCAGGTGTTCACCGGGTGTGACGTCCCGGCCGGCTTCGTCATCACCCCGGGCGACTGCGACGACGGCCAGGCCAGCATCAACCCCGTCGCGAGCGACACCTGCGACGGCGTCGACACCGACTGCGACGGCGTGGTCGACCCGGACGGGTCCTGTCCGTGCCCGATGGTGATCGGCAGCGACTCGACGTACTTGATCTGCGACAGCCTCGTCACGTGGGAGGCCGCTGCCGCAGCGTGCGACGCGACCGGCTACCACCTGGCCGTCGTCGCAGACGCGACGGAGAACGCCACCTTGTCGAGCGTGTCCGGCGTCTCCGGCCGGCACTTGTGGATCGGCCTGTCCGACCGCACCACCGAGGGCACCTGGCGGTGGCAAGACGGCGCCGTCTCCGCCTACCTCCCGTGGGGCGCCGGAGAGCCCAACGGCGGGGGCGTCATCGACTGTGTGTCGATCAGCCGCGACACCCAGACGTGGAAGGACGAGTCGTGCACCACCACGACCCACCCGTACGCGTGTGAGGCCGAGTGTCGGCCCTACAGCTGGTCTCCCGACGCCGACCTCGACGGCTACGGCGACGCCACGCTGGCCGTCTCCGCCTGTCAGGCGCCCGCCCTGCACGTTGCCGTCGCGGGCGATTGTGACGATGCGAACCCGGACATTCGCCCCGACGCCAACGAGCTGTGCAACACGATCGACGACGACTGCGACGGCACCACCGACGAGTCGTCCGCCATCGACGCGCCGCTCTGGTACGCCGACGGCGACGGCGACAGCTTCGGCCTCGGCAGCGTGTTCGTCAACGGGTGCACGCAGCCCGCCGGCTATGTGGCCGCGCTCGGCGACTGCAACGACTCCGACCCAGCCATCATGCCCGCGGTCGCGGAGCGCTGCAACGGCGTAGACGACAACTGTGATGGATCGGTCGACGGATCCGACTCCGTCGACGGCCTCACGTGGTACGACGACGACGACGGCGACACGTTCGGCGACCCCGCCGACACCCGCACCGCGTGCAGCGCGCCCGTCGGGTACATCGCGTCCGCGGGCGACTGCAACGACGCCGACGCCTCCACCAACCCGCTCGGCGTGGAGTCGTGCGACGCGCGTGACAACGACTGCGACGGCGTCGCCGACGAGTCTGGCATCGACGCGCCCACCTGGTACGCCGACAGTGACGGCGACGGCTACGGCTCGCCGGCCTTGAGCGTCCAGGCCTGCGCGGCCCCCGCCGGGCACGTCGCCAGCGCCACCGACTGCGACGACCGCGACGCCGCCATCCACCCCGGCGCGGCCGAGCTGGCCGACGGGCTCGACAACGACTGCGACGGGTGGGACGAAGACCACGACGGCGACCTCGACGGCCTGACCGACGGCGAAGAGGCGGCCCTCGGTACCGACCCGCGCGACGGCGACACCGACCGTGACGGCCTCGGCGACGGGCAGGAGATCGCCGCCGCCACCGACCCGCTCGACCCCGACACCGACGCCGACGCCCTGACCGACGGCCAAGAGGTGCTCGAGGAGCGCACCGATCCCCTCGCGCCCGACACCGACGGCGACCGGCTGGACGACGGGCGTGAGGTCAACACCCTGTTCACCGGCCCGCGCTGGCCGGACAGCGACGGTGACGGGCTCGACGACGGCGAGGAGGTCACGCGCAGCAACACCGACCCGCGCGCGTGGGACACCGACGGGGGCGGCGTCGGCGACGGCGTCGAGTTCCTGGTCGCCGGGACCGATCCCAACCTACGCGGCGACGACGTGATCGACTCCACCGACTCCGACGGCGACGGCCTGCCCGACGCCGAAGAGGCCCCGCTCGGGACCGACCCGACCCGGTGGGACACCGACGCCGACGGGCTGTCGGACGGCGCCGAAGCGCGCGAGCACCACACGTCGCCGCTCCTCGCAGACACCGACGGCGGGACGGTGCCCGACGGCGTGGAGATCTGGACCCGGACCGACCCGTTCTGGCCGTCGGACGACGCGTACGACGGCACCGACGCCGACGGGGACGGCCTGACCGACGCCGAAGAGGCCGCGTTCGGCACCGACCCCGGCGCACCCGACACGGACGGCGACGGCCTCTCCGACGGCGACGAGGCGCGGGACTACGGCACGCTGCCTACCCGTTTCGACACGGATGGCGGCGGCGTCGGCGACGGTGAGGAGGTCGCGGGTGGCACCGATCCGCTCGATCCGACCGACGACGCGTCGCTGATCCCGCCCGTCGGCGGCGACACCGGGCCCGCGGCCGAGACGTCGGCGCCGCCGCCCCCGCCGGACACCGGGGCGCCCAAGTCGTGTGGCTGCGGCAGCTCTGGCGGCCCGCCCGGGGCGCTGCTGTTGGGCGTCGCGGCCGCGCTGGTCGCGCGGCGTCGCGGGGGTGCCAAGTGAGCCGCGCGCTGCTGCTCGTGCTCGCCGGCCTGGTCGGATGCGCCGGGGACGAGTCGTGCAAGGTCGCGGATCAGGTGCCGTGGTACCCGGACGTCGACGGCGACGGCTACGGCGACGCCCGCGGGGCGTGGTTGACCTGCGTGGGCCCGGACGGGTGGGTGCCGGTCGCGGGCGACTGCGCGGACACCGACGCAGCGGCCCACCCGGGCGCCACGGAGACCTGCGACGGTCGCGACGAAGACTGCGACGGCGGACCCGATGACGGTCTGAACGTGTTCGCGTCGTACCGTGACGTCGACGGGGACGGGTACGGAGACTCGTTGATCGCGCAGGTCGACTGCCGCGTGCCGGACGGCTTCACCGAGCTCGGTGGTGACTGCGCGGACCTGGCCGCGACCGCGTACCCGGGCGGCGTCGAGGTGGCGGACGGCCTCGACAACGACTGTGACGCGACCGTCGACGAAGGCACCACCGTATTCGACGACGACGGCGACGGCTTCACGGAGGTCGACGGCGACTGCGACGACCGGAACGGGGCCATCCGCCCCACCGCCAGCGAGGACCCCGCGAACCTCACCGACGACGACTGTGACGGATACGTCGACGAGGGTGGCGAGGACTTCGACGACGACGGCGACGGCTTCACGGAGTCGGACGGCGACTGCGACGACGCGCACCCGCTCACGTACCCTGGCGCCCTCGAGTGGTGCGATGGCGCAGACCAAGACTGTGACGGCGTGATCGACGGGCCCGACCCGGTAGACGGCGATCTCGTCTACGCCGACGGCGACGGCGACGGGTTCGGCGACCGCGCGGTGAGCGTGCACGCGTGCGCGGTGAGCGACGGGTGGTCGGAACAAGCTACCGACTGCGATGACACCCAAGGCGGGGTCTACCCAGGCGCGAGCGAGATCGTCGACGACCTCGACAACGACTGTGACGGCGCCATCGACGACGGAACGATCGCGTTCGACGACGACGGCGACGGGTACACGGAGCGCGAGGGCGACTGCGACGACGGGAGTTCGGTCCGCTACCCGGGCGCCATCGAGCGGTGCGACGGGATCGACGCGGACTGCAACGGCCTGATCGACGACGACCCGACGGGGGCGCCCTCCTGGTACGTCGACGCGGACCTGGACGGGCACGGGGCCGGGTCCCCGACGAGCGCGTGCACCCAACCCGCGGACATGGTCGCCGATAACGATGACTGTGACGACTCCGACGCGAGGGTCCACCCCGACGCGACGGAGTACTGCAACGGCTGGGACGACGACTGCGACGGTCTGACCGACGGGTTCGACGCCATCGACCCCGGCGTGTGGTTCTCCGACGCCGATGGGGACGGGTACGGCGACGACAGCAGCCTGGTCGCCACGTGTGACGGGCCGCCCGGGTACGTCGACGCCGGCGGAGACTGCGACGATGGGGACGCGGCGCGCTTCCCAGGCGCGCCCGAGCAGTGCAACGCGTCGGACGACGACTGCGACGCCATCGTCGACGAAGACCCGGCCACCGCGTGGTACTCGGATGTGGACGGAGACGGGTTCGGCGACGACAGCACCCAGGCGTACACCTGCGATCCGGCCCCGGGCAGCGTCGTGGTCGGCGGGGACTGCGATGATCTGGAGCCGCTCGCACGGCCCGACGGGGTCGAGCTCTGTGGCAACGGGATCGACGACGACTGCAGCGGCGGCGCGCCGGAGTGCCAGCTCGAGGGTGAGTTCGGCGTCTCGGACAGCTCACCGGTCGTTGCGGCCCGCCTCCGGGGCGCCGCCGCGGGCGACCAGCTCGGCTACTGGGTCTCCTCCGCCGGCGACGTGAACGGCGACGGCAAGGCCGACCTGATCCTCGGCGCGCGCACCGACGCGACCGTCGCCGCGGACGCCGGCGCCGCGTTCGTCGTCACCGCGCCCGTCGCTGGGGACGTCGTCGTGGGCGCCGGGCTCGGCGCGCACCTGCTCGGCGTTGATGGCGGTGACTACGCGGGCACGTCGGTGGCCGGCGTCGGGGACGTCGACGGCGACGGGTTCGACGACGTGGTCGTCGGGGCCCAGAGCGAAGCGACGTCCGGCAGCGGCGCCGGCGCCGTGTACCTGGTGCGCGGCCCGATGTCCGGGGAGATCTCGCTCTCGACCGCCTACGCCACGATGTTCGCGGCGGCGGCCGGCGACGCGGTGGGCTTGGCGTCGTCGTACGTAGGTGACATGGACGGCGACGGCTACACCGAGGTGGTCGCCGGGGCGTCCGGCGGCGACACGGCGTACATCCTGTACGGTCCGGTCTCCGGCTCGATGGACCTGTCGGCCGCCGACGTCGCCATTACGGGCGCGGTCAACAGCGCGCTCGGGATCGGCTTGGGCGCCGCAGGAGACGTCGACGGCGACGGCCTCGCCGATCTGCTCGTCGGGGCCGAGGACTACGACGCCTCCGGCCGCAATGACGCCGGCGCGGTCTACCTGTTCCTCGGCCCGAGCGCCGTCGGTGACACGGGCGACGCGGAGGCCGAGTTCATCGGGGCCGCAGCCAACGAGAAGCTCGGGCGCGCGCTGTGCGGCGGGGATCTCGACGCCGACGGGCGCTCGGACGTCGTGCTCGGGGCTTACAACTCCGACGCCGGCGGCTCGAACGCGGGCCGGGTGTATGGGTTCACCAGCGTCGCGGGAGGCAGCTACGACCTCGCGCTCGGGGCACCCCTCGTCCTGGATGGTGAGAGCAACGGGGACTACGCGGGTCGGAGCGTCGACGCCGGCGACATCGACGGCGACGGGACCGCAGACCTCATCGTCGGCGCCTACCTGGACGCGGTCGCCGGCACCGGGGCGGGCGCCGTGTTCGTCGCCTACGGTCCGCTGTCCGGCATCGTCGGCTTGGGCTCGGCGGAGCTGCGGCTGCGCGGTGAGGCCGCCGACGATCGTCTCGGGCGCCACGTGGCGTTCGCGGGGGACGTCGACGGTGACGGCGCCGGCGACCTGATCCTGGCGTCCTACCACAACGACGTGACCGGCGACGACGCAGGAGCCGTGTACCTGGTGCTCGGGCAGGGCCTCTGATGCTCACCCTCTTGGCGGCGTTCGTCACGCCGGCCATGGCGGCGTCGTTCGGCCCGTTCACCTGCGTCGAGCAGGCCGGGAACGTGCTCCGATACACCTGTACGGCAGAGACCAGCTCGGACCAGGCGCGCGTCGTGTTCTGGCCGGCGGGGAGCGCCGACACCCGCGCGACCGCGTGGTCCCCGGTCGCAGAGCAGCACTCGTTCACCCTGTGGGGGTTGCGCCCCGCGACAACCTACGAGTATCGCATCGAGACGCTCGGCCCTCCCAGCGCGGCATCGGTCACCCGGAGCTTCACAACCGACGCGTTGGACTCCGAGTTTGGGGCGCCGTTCGCCGATCTTGGGGTGCGCACCTCGACGCGGCCGGGCGGCCCGACTCCCTACACCCAGTACGTGCTGGTGAACGCCGGCTGTGCGTCCGACCGCCAATACATGATCATCCTGGACAATGAAGGTCAGGTGGTCTGGTACCAAGCGGCGACGCGGCCCGGCGACATCTCTGCCGTCTCGTTCACGCCGCAGCACACCCTGCTGGCGGTGGTCGAAGACGTCGCCATCGAAGAGTGGTCGCTCGATGGCACGCTGCTACGGGCCCGCGAATACAACGTGGACGGAGCGTGCGATCGCGGGCAAGGTCCCTGCCCGCACCACGACGCCCTACGCGTCGGCGACGACACGTGGACCATCACAGGCGAGGTCGCGGAGTACCCCGCGGTCGGCTTGTCGGGGTGCGCCACGAAGACGGGCTACGTGGTCGATGGCTTCCAGCGGTTGGACGCCGACTTCGAGCCCACGGAGCTCATCCGGTTGGATACGGACCTGGGCCTGGGTCCGGACGTCACCATGGGGCCGCGCTTCGATCCCGCGGTACCCACGCCACGCTGCGAAGGCAGCACGTGGGGAGGCGTCCTGGGCTGGTACGACGCCGGTTCCGGCCAGACCGTGGCGCCCATCGACTACGCGCACGCCAACGCGCTCGAGGTCTCGGGGAACTACCTGTACGTCTCGTTGTGGCAGTTCTATACGGTGATCAAGGTCGACCTGACCACCCGTCGCTTGGTGTGGCAGCTTCACGGCACGTCGGACGCGTTCTCCGACTTCGCGGTGCCGATGGCGGTGAGCCCGTCGGTGGTCGCCTCCGCGACCTCTACGATGAACGGCACCCACCACGTCTCGATCATGCCGGATGGTCGCTTGCAGGCGTTCAACAACCAGGCCGACATCGGCATCCCCAGAACGCGGGTGATCCGCGTGCGCCTCGACGAGGTCGCCATGACGGCGACGTTGGAGGAGGCGTTCACGATGGTCGACGACGACGACGGCACGTACGTCGCGCCAACCGCGCTCGGCTGCAATCAGCTCGGCAGCGCGTTCACGGTGGGTGACGGCTCGCACGTCGTAGCGTCGTGCGGGTCGAACGGCGTCATCGCCGAGCTGGACCAGGCCGACGGCACCACGGACCAAGGGCCGGTCTGGTTCATGGCGTTGACGTGCGAAGCGGACACGCTTCGCCCGCCGAACCTGTATCGAGCGGTGCCCCTCGAGACGCTCGACTACTAGACCCAAGACAAGCGCAGGGCCGAGCCGTCAGCCATCAGCCATCAGGTTTCAGCTTGACAATGGCGCGATGGTGACCCCATCGACCTTCACCTGAACGCGAACAACCCGGTCTACTGCCGCCGAGCGATGCATGGCTTTGACCGGGCTG
>CAIUDO010000436.1 GCA_903897935.1 uncultured Pseudomonadota bacterium | reverse complement strand
TGGGTACAACGCCACCTGATCACCCGAAGTACCGCCTTCTTCCATCCCCGCGCCCAGAATTGCCGCTAGCCAGGTTGACGGAGGCCCGGCTGCACCCACGTCGTATCGTGGGGTCCGCGGCACACGCCTCCGTGCTTGGCTGATCGGCCACACCACAAGCACAAGGGTCGACTTCTGCTCGTCGCCGGAAAGGTAGTCGAGGGCGCCAAGAATCGCGACAAGCGCTTCTTCAACGTGGACGGTATCCAGCGACTTGCCGTGACCGACGAGCGCGCGGCACCCGCGCCGGCGAGGGCCACCGAGTACGACCGGATCCTCCGCTACTCCTTCGGGAGCTGGCACCTGCCTGACGAGCCGGTGTCGAAGGTCCACCTCCGCATCCGTGGGCCCGTTGTGGCGCTGCTTGAGCAACGAGCGATGCACGCATCACAAAACGAGGAGCGCCGCTCAGACGGCTCGCTCGACGTCTGGTTCGAGGTCGTCGCCTGCCCGGAGTTCCGCGCATGGGTGCGCTCGCTGATCCCCGACGTAGAGGTCCTCGAGCCCGCCCCACTCCGTGAGGCGCTGCGAGCGGTAGCGAGGCGTGGCTCGCGCGTACCTGATCTGATCGTCTGCGGATCGTTGGATCTCTGATTGATCCGTTTCGGATCGCATTACGACTTTCGCACCCGCACTCTGCACGCGAGCGGTACATGAAGACCGTCCAATGGAGGTTCGCATGGATCAGCCCCGCGGCTACGTCGACGAGGTGGTGGACGCCGACACGTTCGTCGTGGACATCACATCGATCAGCCGCCGCAACGAGTACATGCTCGGAGCAGTGGAGCGCGTGCGCCTGGGGAGCGGGAACGCGCCGGAGTTGGACCACGGCGTTCACCTTGCTCCTTTCTCCCTCGCCCCGCCTAACCCCACCGCAAACGCACCTTCACGCCGCCGACCTTCAGCTCGACGGGGCTGTCCTCCACCGAGAACGTCACGGTGCCTTCCAATGGCTCGCCACGGACGCGCACCGGGTTCTTCGCGGAGAGATTCGCAACACGCACTTGCCCGTTCTTCAACGCGATGACCTCCATGTGGCGCCGAGAGACGGTGTCGGCGGCGAGCCGGTACTCGACGCCTTCCCCGCGACCCACCGCACAGGTCGCACCCACAAGCAGACGACGCTCGTGCTCGGGCCCGATGAGGGCCCAGCATGCTCCGTCCGCGGACTCGGGCGCGTCCTCCACAACCGACGTTGTGGGCGCCAGCACCTTGGTCTCCCCGTCCCCGCTCGGCGGCCGTCGCACCGCGGGCGACTCCTCATCACCCAGGGCAAAGGAGTCCAGCAGAGGCGACGGCGTCACCGGAGGCGCCGCGGGCCGCCTAACTTTCGTGGGTGTCGCAGCCGGAACCGGCACAACCTCCTCCCCTTGCAGCATGTAGATTGTGTGTACCTGTTCTGGGGAGAGCGTCTGGTGCAGGGTGTAAAGCCACCGCTCCTTGACCCACTTGGGATCCGGGATCCCTGGAGCTTGGAGCAAGAACTCGCCCTGCTCTGCGCGCATGATGTCCGCCTGGATGCGGCCTGGGCTCGCCCGGGTGGCCGTGAGGAGGTGGTCGATACGTTCGAAGTCGGCGCGTTGAGTAAGCTTGCCGACCGCCCACGTGTTGATATTGCCGAGGCCACGAACGTCAACCGACTTCGGGTTTTGCGTCGCAAGAAGCACACCGACACCGGCGGATCGCCCTTGCTTCACGAGGAGTGTCAGCGGGGGTTTGGACGGCGGGTTGTAGGGCGCTGACGGGTAGAAGGCGTAGCGCCCGTCGCCGCCGCCGACCTCATCGAGGTAGACCAGAGCGCGGAGCTTCGGAGATCCGCCCAGACGCCGCATCCAGCGGTAGACCTCAGAGCAGGTCTGAGCGACCACGTTGGCCTGCTCATCGAAGGAGGAGAGATGGCCGAGGTACAGCACGGCGAGCGGCGTACGCCCGTCCGTGTGACCGATGAGGGTCTCCACGTCGAGCCGAGCACCCTCGTACCAAGTCCGCTCGTTGCCGGTGATGCGCGCAGCGAGCCGCGCTCGGAGGTCGTTGCGCCACGCAGGCTTCACGAACTCGTCCAGCGGCATTCCGCCAAGATCGTCGAACGGGGGATCTCCAGCCGCGGCGCCGAGCTGCCGGATGCCGCCGGTGCCCGTCAGGTCGGCGCCGGTCTCGACCAGGTGCCAGAGGAGCTCCTCGACGAACTTCACCTCCCGCTCACCGCGCCCGTCCGCGCCTCGTGCTCGCACCGGGCAGAGCCCACGAGCGAGCGCCTCGACCAGCGTTCGGCGCTCCTGCCGCTCCAAGGGGTCCGCGGCCGGGCCGGTGAACGTGGGCAAACCCGTCATCGCAAGCCGCCGCGCCCCGTCATACCCGGGGGTGAACAGGCGGACGTCCACCTTCGTGGCGAACTCCAAATGTCGGGCCTCCAACGACGGACTCGACTCCAGCCCCTCGTTGAACTCGGCACGGAGCGGCTCGGCGGCGTCTCCGAACACGCGTTCGAGTCCACGGGAGCGGACCAGGTTCCCGTTGAGCGCGAGGGACGCGAGGTCACCCTTCAGGTCGATCGCGATGACCGGGACGCCCGCCAGCGCGACCTCCTCGACGATTGACTTCGCAAAAACGGTCTTGCCCATCCCGCTCGCGCCGCAGACGAACGCATGCGTCATCAGAGCGTTGGTAGCGAGCTCAGCGCGGTCTCCGCGGCGGGTTCCGTCGTAGCCCCGGTGGAGTTCGTGCCCCAAGAACAAGCCGCTCATGCTGTCTCCTCGATCAGGCGCTGCAGCTGTATGGTTATCGCGCTACCGGGCGAGACGCGGCGAAGGTCGGCCAGCAGACCGGAGGCGGCGGCCGACGAGGCCCCGAGCCGATGGAGGGCGTCGCGCAGAGCGAGCACCGGGGCACGTTCACCCCGGAGCAGCGCCTGCTTCGCGAGCGCATGCAGTCGCACGTCGTGCAGCTCGGCAAGCACCGCGTGGTGGACGGCCTCATCGAAACGATCGAGGGCGAAGAGGGCGCGAGCGAGCGGTGCGGATGGAACCTTGCCCGGCCACATCAAGTCCGCCTCGACGATGGCCTCGGGTACTCGGTCCAGTTGGCAGGCGGCGACGTAGGCGCGGACGAGCGCGGCCTCCGTCCCCTCATGAAGGAGCAGCTTCATTCGCTCGCGGAGCGCCTGCAGGCGTCCGGGGAGCCTAGCCGCCGAGCCGACGACCGCATCCAGCGCATCGGCGTCGAGCGGCCGCACGGTTCTGCTGGTTGCGAAGTAGAACTGCAAGAGATCCCGGAGCCTCTCCTGATGGAACAGCCATCTGATCCGGAGACCAGCCGTCACTGGCGTCCACGGGTGGCCCCACTCGTCCAGCGTAGGGCCGGTCGCCTCTGGCCCGAGGGTCACCCAGATCCACCGAAGCGCCCCCTCCTCGCCCGCGCGCGCGAGGCCCATCATCGCCACGCGGAACTCCTCGGACTCCGGGGCGTGCTGGGCGGCTGCCGCGAGAATCTTCCAACCCAGCGGTTCCTCAGGCGCCACCCTCGTCAACACCCGTGCGCGGTCCTGCGCCTTCGCCGCGTTGCCGGTGCGCTGCGCGAGTCGCGCGAGCGCGGTGAGCAGTGGGGCGTTGCCCAAGGTGAGTGGTTCAACAGCTACCTCAACGCCCTCAGGAAGCTCCAGGCCGGCGTCATTGGCGAGTTCAATCCACTGCTGGCCGGTCTCGGCGTCGCCGACCCGGAGGGCCCAGGCGTTGCGCAGCGCCGCCGCTGCAGCGTTCGGCCTCCCGGCAGCGCGCTCGGCAATCGCAGCGTCCAGGAGCGCGCGGATGAGAGAGGCTTCATCATCGCCCATCCCGGAGCCCGGGAGTACGGCGGCGAAGGTCGCAACAGCTGCACGAACCGAGTGCGGCTGGTGTTCCACCTCAATCCCGAGCGCCCGTAGCAGGCAAGCAACCGCGGAAGGGCCCGGCTCGGGTGCGATGAACAGCCCGGCAGTGATCGCGGGAACCTTGCGCATCGGGTCGTAGCGGAGTGCGGACTCTGGGACCGCCGCGAGGTTCCAGCCGAGCGCCGCCTCCAGTCGTCCGAGCCGATGGAGAATGAGCGCAAGCTCCGCCGCCGAGAGCGCAGCGACGCTCGCGAAAGGCGGCACCGAGTCGAACGTGAGTCGCAGCCGGTCCGCTACCAGATGCGAGACGAGCGGTGGGAGCGAAAATTCTGCTCGAATGCGCACGTAGATTTCGACCCGCGCGTTGGCTTCGTGGGTGTGGTCGACGAAGACCACCTCCGCGTGGGTCGAGACGTCTGGCGTCTCAGCGGCCAACGGACGTTCCCAAAGGCTTGAGCAAATGCACAGTGTCAGCGGTGACCTTGAAGACGAGCTGTTCGCCCGTGAGCGTGCCGACTTGGAAACAAGCCAGCGTAGGGGTACCCGTCACATGGACGCTCATGCGCACCGTGAACCACCCAAGTCTCGGGACGATCAACCTGCGATAGTCCAAGGCAAAGGATGGCTCTGCTTGATCGAGTGGCACCGGCGCGGCGCACCAACGGCACAGGTCGGCGTCGCGTGCCTTTGGAGCACGCGACCCACACCTCACGCAGACCGCCATGGAGCTCGGGCACCAAGCCGAACTGTCGTACGGGTCCTGCGCGTACTCCCCGTACCCGACGACACCTCCGTGGCATTCGCAGCGCGTCCGGTGGGAGGGGCAGCACTCCCGGGCCGTTAGGATGCTGGTGACCAGGCCTGCGACCGGCGCCGTATGGTCCCCGGGTCCGCATCGGCGGTAGTGTTCGACACACTCCCACGAACCATCGTCGAGGCGGATCGCCCGGTCCGGGCCCACGTGTCGCCCGCACGAGGTGGAGATGAGGTGCGTGAGACACCACCGGGCACCGGAGACGTCGCAACTCCGCACGTCGTCGGGAAGGAAGGGCCCGTGATTCCCGGCGCAGGTACGGGCACAAGCATCGCACACCGGGCGCCCCGAGAGGACGCTGACCCTCGTCAGGGACTTGGCGACCCGCTTCCCGCAGCACGGTGCGACGACGGTTCGGACGCGCGCCGTCCACTTCGAACTCAACTCGCAACGCACCGCCTCGGCCGGATGGAGGAATGCGTTGTCGTGGTCGGAGAACGCATCTGGAATGGCGACATCTCGCGCTATCAGCTTGCCACTGATATCGGAATTCACGACGCTGGAGGGGTGAAGTAGGCGGGCGTCCCCTTCGGGGCGGATCCCGCGGCTCGGGTGGAGGCTCAAATGGCTGAGCGGGCACGTGACGAGCAGCGTCCGCTTGTAGGTGGCGCCGTCGACCGTGCACGTGCCTGCGGCGTCCTGATCGATCCGAGCACCGGTCTCGGTGCACACGCGCACGCGCTCGCGACGAACGAAGCCACCGACGGGGTCGTCGAGCGTAGCGCCGTGGTCGGCGCATACCCGAACTCTAGTGGCGTTACAGGGTCGAAGCTCGTCGGCTCGAAGCACCGCACGATCCACACCGCAGCGGGCGGCGTGTTCCTGGCAAAGCGGGACCAGGGCGATGCTATGCAACGCGGACAGCGACCGTGCGACGACCCTCCCGCAGCACGTCGCCCTCACGGTCCGCACCTGCGCCGTCCAACGCCCGCTAAGCTCGCAGCGCACCACCTCATTCGGGTGCAAGATCTCACCGTCGAGGAACTGGTCAACCAGAGCCCGATCACGGGCAACGTACGCACCGCTGACCGTGGAGCGCACGACGCCATCGGGGTGGAGCACACGATCGTCCCCCTCCACCGAGACGGCGTTGCGTGGGTGAAGTCGCCGGCGGGTAACCGGGCATTCGACGAGCTGCGACGCCACATAGAGCAGCCCGTCCACGGAGCACACTCCGGTGAGGTCGACGTCCAACGTCATGCCGGAAGCGGCGCATACGCGCATTCGGTCGGCACGAATGACGGCGCCGGCGGGAAGGTCCACCGTGACGCGATGCTTGGCGCACACGGCGTCCCCCGAGCGGGCGCAGCGCACGAGTTCGCTGGCACGCAGCACCGCGCCATCGACCGCACATGGCAGGCCGTGTGCCGCGCACAGCAACTCGCTCGACTCCGAGTGTTTCCGAAGGTGCGTTTCGCACCCGGCGTTCCCGCAGACCGCACAGGTGCCGCCGTGGTCGGGGCACCGTGGCGCGGAGCAAGTGGCGCAGGCGGAAACGTGGTCGGGGCACCAGCGAACCTCACCACAGCGTGGACAGGTCTCCGTGCCCGCGCGCATGGTTCCGGCGCAGTCGGGCGCCGCGCAGGCACGGCCGCAGCTGGTGCACCAGAGCTCCGCGCTGTCACGCGCGATCACGTATTCCGTGCGGACCTGCTGGCAGTACGCGCACTGGTCGTCCCGCAGCCGCCCGAGCGACATCTTGGGGACGATCTTCACGCTCGCACCGGTCCTGCGCCGATACCGGGCGATGAGAGAATCCTTTCCGGTGACCAGGAGGGTGACTGTCCGCTCTTGAACGCGGATGGTGCCCGATGCGTTCGCCTCGTAAACCGTGCGGCGACGAGCGAACTCCTCATCCAGCTCTTCGCGATCCGCGTCGGTCTGGGCCACCGACCGCTCGCGGCTGTGGGCGAGCCGGGCCTCCTCAACCCGAGCCACCCCCTGATCCGTCCGCTTACGCAGATCGCCAGCGAAAGCGCTCTTGATCCTCCGCTCGGCCTCGGCGCGGCAGCGGTCTCGGAGCTTCTGAACAAGCGACTCGGGCCACTCGATACGCGCCGAGAGCGCCCCCGCCACCTCGTCGTAGTCGTAGGCGTCGACGGGATCGCGCCGAGCGAGGTCCATTGGGGCGAGCACGTTTCCTTGCAGGTCGCAAGCAACGGCGACGAGTTCGGTGACCGGCGGGCTCACCGGGACCTCCGCCTCGAAGACGAAACGGAGCGCCTGCTCGAAGGAGATCGGGTGGTCGAGCTGCTCGATCTGGGCGTTCGTCACCCGAACGCGGGCCGCCCAGGCCCGACCCAACGCCCCGTCGGACTCCAGCACCCCACCGACCCGGATCGGCTGGCCGGCGCGCTCGGCGAGGGCGCGCTCGAGATCGTCCAGGAATCCGCCGCCCGGCGCCGCGAGTTGGGCGCGGCGGTCTTGCTGCCACACCTCGGGGTCGAAGACCACCCGGAACTCGGCCTGGCCGCGGAAATGGTGGCGCAGGCTTGGCAGGATAATCGCAGCGAAAACGCCCGGGCTGGTCTCCCTCCAGCCGCATCCCATCACCGCCATCGCTCGCGCGACCGGCTCGCGAAGATCGCTCATGGGTCCCTCAAGAAATCGAGGGATACGGGCGGGTCGGTTGGCGCTCTCAAGCCACCGCCGCCTTCGCCGTCCGCACTGCCGATGCCGAGCAGCCGGTCGACGAACCCGGCCGCGTGGGTCGCCGACGCTACCGTACTTGCGCCGTCAGTCATCCTGCGCTCGAAGTCGGCCCGGCGCTCGGGCCGCAAGGTCCCATCAGGAAGGATCGCCGCAGCCACCCAGCTCTCGAAGGACTCGCCGTCTTCACTGAACATCTCGCCAAGAATCTGCTCGGTGTCCCCAAGGGTGCTCTGGAACATGCGGAGCTTCTCCTCCATGATTGCCAAAACGCGGTCCTCGATGGTCCCCGCCAGCACGGCGTTAACGATCGCGACCTTGCGCCGGGGCTGGCCCAGTCGCTGCACGCGCCCGATTCGCTGCTCGAGCTGCATGGGGTTCCATGGCAGGTCCAGGTTCACGAGGAGTCCACAGAACTGGAGGTTCAAGCCTTCGCCCGCGCCTTTCCCGCACACCAGGAACTCGGCGCTCGGATCCTCCCGAAACCACGCCAGGAGCTCTTGGCGCCGCAGAGGCGACGCGGCGAGGAGCCCTTCCGCACTGCGACCCCGCGCCTTCAACAACCTCACGATCGCCGACTGAGATGCCTGATAGTGCGTGAACACCAGCGTCTTTTCCCGCCGCGGGAGCCGGTCCACGAATCTCTCCAGAAACGCCCGTACCTTCGGATGGTCCGCGTCCGTCAGAACGGCGAGCTCCCGCTGCAGCGCCGTCGGGAAGCGGTGGAACGCCTCGGATGCCCGGACAGCCTCGTACGACGCCGACATCTGGAGAACGGGCTGGATCCATGCCAGTGGGCCCTTCCCGGTTTCCTTCGCCGCCTCGACGACCGCTAGGTAGCGCTGACGCTCGCTTTCCGTCATCCTCACCGTCAGTCGCCGCGCCTCCCGCCCAGGAAATCGCACCAGGATCTCGGCGCGCCGACGGCGAATCGTCATCCCCCGGATCGTCTGCTTGTGGTCCTCACCCCGTCCGCGCTCCATGTCGGAGACGAAGCGCGCCTGCTCCCCGAGCGCGCCTGGGCGGAGCGCGCTGTACACCGCCCAGAGCTCCTCCGGCTTGCCCGAGAACGGCGTCGCGCTCATGAACAGCGTGTAGCGGGCCACGAGTCGCCGAACAGCCCGGTAGCCCTTCGATCGGGGCGACTTGATGTGGTGGCACTCGTCGACCACCACCACGTCCCACGGTAGCGATGCGAACTTGGTCGCCGTCGGCTCGCGGCTCAGGGTCCGGAGGCTCACCGCAGCGTTGTCCGCCGCGTCCAGCCCACCCGGACCCACGTAGAGGCGTTGTTCCAACGCATCCCCGTTGCTCCGATACTCGCGAACGTCGATCTTGAATTTCCGGCGGAGTTCGTCGCACAACTGTGCCAGGAGGAGTCCTGGCGGTGCCACGAGGAGGGTACGGCGCGCGAGCCCGCGATGCAGGTACTCCTTCAGGACAAGCCCGGCCTCAATCGTCTTCCCGAGGCCGACGTCGTCCGCGATCATTGCGCGACCACCCATTTGTCCGATCACCTGGAGCGCAGCTTTGCGCTGATAATCGTACGGCTCAACGTCGATCGATGCGAGGCACCTCAGGCTGTTGAGGTCCGCTACGGCGCGAATAGCGAGGAACTCCTCGTAAGCGCGGGCCACGCGGCCGGGAAAGGCTCCAGCGGGGCGAGGCGGCGGTGTCGCGTGTTCGAACACCACTTCCGGGGGTTCCGCGTCTCCGGCCACCACCCGTCGTGCCTCACCGCACCCGGGGCAGAAGCTCCGCGACGTTAGCCGGGGTCGACCGCAGGTGGAGCAGCCGTCGGGAGGTGCCTGGGTAGCCTCCTGTTTCGACGAGGCCATCCGCAAGTGCCGGAGAGCCGCCAGGACGGTGGACGGCCGCTCGCCGGGCGATGAATGGCAGAGCTGCAAACAGGCCCGCACCAGCGACTGGCTCAGGCGGCGGGCCTCCATGTCGAGCGGCCGGCTCTCGGCGCTCAAGGTGGGGAAGTCGTATCGACCGAAAAGGAGGAACAGACCCAACCGGCCCAGCGAGAAGATGTCGGTCCGGACGTCGATCGTGCCCGCACGCACCTCGGGGGCCATAAAACCGTCGGTGCCGGCCCGCACGGCCTCCGCGCCGTCAGTGCTGACGAGGTGCCCTATGCCGAAGTCCACGAGCCGAATGCGAGAGGTCTCCTCGTCGTACATGACGTTCGACGGTTTGAGGTCCCGGAAAAGGATGGGGCGTCCCGGCCAAGCGTGCAGGAACGCGAGCCGATCGGCGACCTGCTCCATCCAGTGGAAGAACCGGTCCACGTCGACCTTCGGGGCGCCCGGGTCCAGCACCCAGGCGTCAAGAGTGCGCCCAGGAACCCAGTCCATGACCAGGTGGAGGTGGCCGCTGGCCGTGAACGCGTCGTGGATCACCGGGAAGTAGTCCGCGCGCTGGAGGGTACGAAGAAGCCGAAGCTCTCGCTCCAGAGCGGCGCGGTTGACGTCCGACGGCGCTGACACGGTCTTCACGGCCACGTGCGTCTCCGGCGGGTGGATCGCCCGAGCCTCCCAGACGCGGCCCATCCCCCCTTGTCCGGCCTGCCGCACAATGCGCCAGTGGCGCTCGCCTTCGAGCACCATTCCGACCGCGAGCTCCGGGCCCGCGTGCCCCGCAACGATGGGCTCGTCGACGAGCGTGCGCGTCGAGCGATGCCGAGTTGTCTCGGCGGCGTGCATCCGAGTGCTCGGGGGGGATGCGCCGGTCGTTGCCGGGGCCTTGGTCGTCGCCGGCGCAGTCCGGGTGGAGAAGAGTCCGCCTTGGCGCGGTGACGGTGGCGGTGTGGAGCGTGGCGGCGGCGCAAGAACGTGTTGCTCGGGCCTAGACGCGGCCATAACCGTCGGTGGCGGGGCGGGTCGTGTTGCGGCTGCCATCGCGGTGCGATCAGCGAAGGTCGCGCGGCGTATCATGCCGCCGCTCCAGCCCAGCCACCGTTGCTCGCGGCCCCACCGGATAGCCTCGTGGAGCTGCTCCTTCGAGACGACGATCGGCTGCCCGAGCGCCCGGTTGATCCAGCCGACGGCCTGCCGCGGGTCGACATCTCCCTCGACCGCACGGACGATGTCACGCAGTGCTTCCGCCAGGGTCTCGATGCCGTTCGGTTGGAGCAAGCGCTGGCGGTCGAGGGAGTCCTCCAGCATCGACACGAAGGCGTGCCGGCCATCCACGTACGGAAGATCTCGAATCGTCGCGACCGGAGGCAGGCGCAACTTCTGAAGCTCATTCCGGACGAGTTCGCCCCAGGCGGCTGCGCGGGAACCCGGCGTTGACACAGGGTAGCCGCTCTCCATCCGGTCGATCACGGTCTCCGCGATTCGCCTCGACTCGATCGGCGAGGGCTGGGGGAGCAGAGCTGGGAGGCCTCGGATGAAGAATCCTTGGCAGGTCTCCGCGAAGTGGTTTGCG
>CAIUDO010000435.1 GCA_903897935.1 uncultured Pseudomonadota bacterium | reverse complement strand
GCTCTCCCGTCGCCGGGTCGAAGCCCACGGCCTCGAGCGTGTCGCGCAGCCACGGGTCGTCCGGGGCCTCGACCAACACGAGCAGCCGGCAGGCGCCGAGCCGCACCGCAGGCTCGTCGGACCAGGCGGCGTTTCGCAGGAAGTGGGCGCGGATCGGCTCGACCTTGCCGTGCTCCAGCCAGCTTCGGCAGCTCGCGCACGCCATCAGCGTGCGGTCCGGGTCCGGGTCCGGCGGGAACGGCGGCAGCTCGTACAGCGCAGGTCCTTCGCGGCTTCCGCACAGCTCGCACTTGCCGTGCGACCGCCGGGTGATGTGCTTGCCGAGCACACCGACCGCCGCGCGCTGAACCACCCGCTTCCGCGCCACCGCCCCTCCCGGGGCGGGCGGTTAATCGCTCGCGTCGCCGCGCGCCGGCTCCGGGGCAGGAATCAGCGGCAACGCGCGGGGATCGGCCTGCCTCGGGATCAGCTCGACCTCGCCCACCAGCACGTCGGGCGCCGAGATCCACGTGGGCATGCCCTCGGTCGGCGAGTAGGTGTTGCGGCCGGGGTCCGGCGACGCCATGAACGTGCCGGCGCTGCTCGGGCCGGCCGCGACGATGTCGCGCAACAGCCAGCGCTGCACGCCGGCGAACGCGGCCCCACGGACGATCTCCTCTCGGCCATCGGCGTACACCCGCCACATCGCGACGGGCGGCGGCAAGCCGGCGTCTGCGTCCGACGAGCCGCCGAACAAGATGAACGACGCCTCCCCGAGGTCCATCACCGCCGGCTCCTGCAGCGCGCGCACCACCAGCAGGTGGTCGTTGCCGTATTGCGCGGCGAGCCGAAGCCCGGTACGAATCAGCTTCTTCTCCGAGCGGTGCCGGTCCGGCTCCACGGTCAGCTGCATCACGCGGCCGCGTAGCCGGTCGCCGAGCCCGCCGCGTGCGTGCCCGTTCGAAGCCTTGATCTCGTCGCGCGGCACGCGGGACATCAGCGGCTCGGTGAGCACGCCGTCGATCGCGACCGCGACCACCTGGGTCGGCGTGCCCTCCAGATCCTCGGTCATGGACGACGGGTGATCGGGCGCTCGTGTGGGGTCATCGACGACCGACCAACCCTCGGGCAGCACGCGTCGCCCGACGCGCACGTCGCCGCCCGACGCAGCGAGATCGCCGAACATCGTATCGAACGGGATGTCGGTGGGGGTGCCTTCCAGCTGGGGTACGAGCAGGTAGCGGAACAGGTCCCGCGCGGCGTCGCCTTGGAACAGCACGGGACCGACATACTCGTCGTCGAGCGGCGCCACCTCGGCGACCGCGCGCAGATCCTGGGCCATCGCCCGAGAGTCGGCGATGATCTCGTCAGCAGGCGGCAGATCGCCTGGACCACGCACGCACCACAGCCGCCGATCGGTGAGGAGCTGGCCGTCGGGCGCGCGAACGTGCACGACCGAGGACACCGACGTCTCGGCGATCGGGAGCCGGGCACGGGTGCCCTCGGAGTCGATCACCCAACGCGAACCCGCCTCATGCCCGATGTAGACCTCGGCGCGCTCGACCGTGGCGTCGAGCGCCATCGCCGCGCTCGCGTCGCGCGCGAGCGCCACGAGCGGCGCTGGATCCCCAACCGTCGGGACCGCGCGGGCGACGATCGACGGCCCGGTGAGCGTGAAGTTGCCGGGGTAGTCTTCGGGCGCGTCGAACTGAGAGACCTTGCGCGCATACTGCTCCACCGCGCTCTTGTACGCGCGATCGGTGAGCAGCCAGGTGCGGACCTGCAGGGATCGCTCTGTGAGCACGATCGGCAACCCGGTGGCGTCGAGCCCGTCTTGCCAGCCACCGAAGCCGGTGTTGTCGAACTCCGGCGATCCCACACGAACCTCTACGCCGAGCGCGTTGTACGGGTCGCTGCTGTGGCGCACCAGGGCGCCCCGGCTCGCCTCGACGTCGATCTGGTCGACGTCGAACAGGTGGTACCGCAGGTGGTAGAGCGGCGGCGCTTCGCCGAGGGTGAGCCCGGACATCTGGCGGGACAGCTCGGCGGCGAGCGCGTCCACGTAGGGGTCGGAGGTGGGCTCGGCGGCGAGGGCCGCGGACAAGGCGAGCGTGATCATCGCGCACCCCCATTCGTCCCGGCATCGACGCGCGCCTGGCCGCCGTCCGCGTCTGCGCCCGGGCGCGGCAAGATTGGAGGGCGTTCCTGGCCTTTCTCCTTGATTTGGAACTCGACCTCGCGGACCAGCAGCGGCGGCGCGACCGCGCTCACGGGCACCCACCCGCTCTCGGCGCCGCAGAAGCCGTTGAACACCTCGGGGGTGTCGCCGGCCGCCACGATGTTCCGGAACGCGACCAGCGGCGTGCCGACGAGATCGAGCCCGCGCACCGGCTCGTCGGGGCGGCCGTCCGCCCACACCCGGGTGAGCGCGGTGGCGCGGACGTTGAACGCGTTGGGGGTGACGCGGCCGGTCATCGTGAAGCCGCCTTCGATCTCCTCGACGATATACCCGTAAGGAAGGCCCTGTTGGCGGACGAGATCGAGCAGCTTGCCACGCAGGCTGCTGGTCGGAACGGTCGTCGACGCCTCGACGAACGTGTTGCCCATCCGCGACACCGGCGGCAGGCCCGGGGACCGCCTTCCGTGGCCGTTCGTCTGGTCGAACCCGGGGATCGGCGATCGCGACATCAAGAACCCGACGAAGTCGCCGCGGGTGGCGAGCTCCGCGCGCTGGGCTGGGCTGCCTTCGTCGTCGAAGTGGTAGTGCCCGTTGAGATCGACCCCATACGCCCGCGACTGTGTGGGATCGTCGTAGACGTTCAGGAACGGGGCGAGCACCTGCTGGCCGACCTGGTCCGCGAACGTTCGACCTTCATCCTCGCTCTTCTGACGGTGCCCCTCGACGCGATGGCCGAACACCTCGTGAAAGAACTCCCCAGCGGCGCGCCCCGACAACAAGACGGGCCCGCGGTACGGCTCGCCGCGGGGCGCCGCGAGCTGACGCGCGAGGTCTTGCTTCATGACCACGGCCCACCCCGCGAGCTCGTCGGCGCCCGGCAGGCTGCGGGGATCGTGGGCGTCGAGGCTGCGGTAGACGGTGAGGATGTCTCCGTCGGGCGCCACGGCGCTCGCCGACAGCGAGACCCGCGCGAGCAGGGTCCCGTGTGCCAAGCGTGCTCCTTCCGTGTCTACGAACGTGCGCTCGTCGCGCTGGACCGACAACGACGCGGTGTTGTCCGTGACCGCCGGGTCGTCGCTGAGCGTCTGGCTGAGCTGCGCCAAGACCCGCGACCACGCCGCGGTGTCGACCTCGAGGGGGGGCACCACGATGGTGGCGGCGCCCGGAGACGGCCGCGACGAGAAGTCGGGCGCTGGCCGCTCTTCTTCGACCTTCACCGAGCGCTCCGAGCGAACGAGCACGATCCGCTCGGCGGCCTGCCGATAACGTCGATCCAGCTCGGACCACACCGCATACCGCGTCGCGTCGATCGGATCGTCTTCGATCGGCAGCGCCACGCGCCCGCGGTCGTCGTCGTCGAGGCCGGACATGCCGCGCAGGGTGTGGGTGTTGTCGAGCTCGGGGGTGCCGATGCGCAGGTCGACGTCGAGCCAGCGCTGGTGCGTCCGGTCATCGGTGGCGACGGTGCCCCATTCTGCCTCGATCTTCACGAACTGCTGGTCCGTCACCGCGACGGAGACGTAGTACGGCGCGTCGGGCGCGTCGGCGAGCAGGGCGGTGGTCCGGGCGAGCTCGTCGGCGAGCACGTCAGCGAGCGGATCGTCCGCGGCGCGCGCGACGGAGGCATGCGCGCTCAGCAGCGCCGTGCCGAGCAGGAGGGACCGAAGTCGAGCGGTCACGGCGGGCATCCTTGGTATCGAGCTCAGGGGGTGGGGCGAACCTTGCGGGCGCCGGGCGTGTCGGTCGACGGGGCGCCGCTCTTGGCGGGGGTCGTCGTCTTGGTGGCCGTCGACTTCGACGGGACCGCCTTGTTGGCGCCACCGAACGTCGTGGTGACCAGGCTCAGCGTGCTCTCGATCTGCTTGACGAGCTCGGCCGCGCGCTCCGGGGTCTGAACCGTAGCTTCGACGTTGTTCTTCAGCGTGGTGAGCATCTTCGGGATCTCGGTGACCTTCGCGCCGAGCGTCTTCGCTTCGGCCGGGAACGTCTGTGGGAGCTTCGAGATCTGCGGGATGACCGCCTGGACCTGGGCGGGGATCTGGGTGATCGCCTGCACCGAGCTCGCGATGGACGTGGTGAGGCCGTTCGTGGCGTCGATCGCGGCTTGTACGTCGGACGGCACCGCGTCGCTCGCGGCGAGCTTGGGCACCGTGCCTTGCATCGCGACGGTCACCTTGCCGTCGGCGCGCTTCTGCAGCTCGGCGAGCGCGTCGGCGAACGGGGTGCCTTGTGGCAGCGACAACGCGGTCGCGAGGTTCGTATTGGCCGACGCCATCGAGCCCTCCGCGCTCGACAACGTGCCGTGCATCTGCTTGATCGGCGCGAACACGTCGTCGATCGACTTCAGCCCGACCGTCTCGACGTTCTTCCACTTCGAAGCCGCGGCGTCGCCGCCCTTGGAGGCGGCCTTGTCATCGGCCTTGTCGTCGCCCTTCTTGCCGCCGAACGCGACGTCCGGTGTGGTGACGCCGACCGCGAGCCCCAGCACGAGCGCCCACACGAACCTGCGAATTGCCATGTGTCCCTCCTTCGGGGTTGGAGCTAACCGGCGGATCGTTCGTTTGCCTTCAGGGCGTCGACGAGCCGCATCGTGGCGTGGGTCATGTCGACCCGGATCGTGTACCCGAGGTCGCGGCGCGCCGGCCCCATGTCGTACCAGTGCGCTCGGGCGAGCCCGGCGGCGATCATCCGCGTGAGGCGCGGCTGCCCGGAGAGGCCGAACGTACGCCACACCCACTCCATCACCGCCCCTAGCCGGAGCGCGTTGTCCAGGCTGACCGAGCGCGTGGGGGCCGGGATCTGCAGCGCCGCCAGCAGCGCGTCGATCCAGTCCCACAGCACGACCGGCTCGTCGTTGGAGATGAAGTACGCCTTGCCCGCGCACGGCGCGTCGGGCCCGGTGAGGGCGCGCAGGGCGTCGAGGTGGGCGCCCGCGGCGTTGTCGACGTCGGTGAGGTCGACGCGGTTGCGCCCGTCCCCGACGCGGATCAAGCGCCCGGTGCGCGCCCGATCGACGAGCTTCGGGATGAGGTTGTTGTCGCCCGGCCCGATGACGAGGTGCGGGCGCAGCGACACGGTGGCGAGGCCGCCGACGCCGTTGGCGGCGAGCAGCTGCTGCTCGGCGATCGCCTTCGACTCGCCGTACCAGAACAAGTGGGTGGCCGCGTACGGGAGGTCTTGCCGCCCGTTCTCGACGTCGTGCTCGTACCCGATCACCGACGGCGTGCTCGTGTAGACGAGCCGACGTACGCCGGCCCGCTGACACGCTGCGACGACATTCTTTGTTCCTTCCACGTTTGTCGCGAAGAAGTCCGCGCGATCGCCCCAGGCGTCGGCTTTGGCGGCGACGTGCACGACGTCCTCGACGCCGTCGAACGCCGCCGCCAACGCGCTGGCGTCCCGAAGGTCGGCTTGTACACCGCGCGCGCCCAGCGCCTCGGTGGCCGGGTAGCGTCCGCGCGCCACGAACCGGACGTCGGCGCCCGCTTCACACAGCATCGCGACCACGCGCCCGCCGATGAACCCGCCGCCGCCGGTGACCAGGACCTTGCGCCCCGCGAGGTCGCTCATGGAACCCTCCGAATCGACCCGGCGTTCTGCGCGGCGTGCGCCCGCAGGTCTTCGCGCCGGATCTTCGCGTTGTGCCGCGCGTCGACTGGGAAACGTGGAACGAGCAGGATCGCACGCACCCGGCCTGCCCAGCGGGTGCCGTCGGCGCGCGCGAGCAGGGCCCGGGCGCCCGCGTCGTCGAGGGTGGCGCCCGGCTCAAGCTCCACGCACAACACCGGCTCCTCGGGCGGCCCGCCGATCCCGACGAGCGCGGTCCACCGCACGCCCGGGTGGTCGTCGAACACCCCTTCCACCGGAACCGACGGCAACATGCCGTCCGCGGTCTCGACGCGGTGCGCCACCCGCCCGGCGAACCACAGGCGGCCTTGGGGGTCGCGCCAGCCGAGGTCGCCGGTGCGGTGCCACAGCGTGCCGCTGCGGTCCCGCACCTTGGCGATCGTGTTCGCGTCGGGCCGATCGACGTACTCGGGGCTCACGACCGGCCCGGCGACGAGGATCTCCCCGATCGCGCCGTCGACGAGCGCTGGGGCGTCGGAGGGGAGCGGCCCGTCGTGGATCCCGACGATCCGGAGCGCCATCTCGGGGAACAGCCGCCCGACGCACGTGCCGTCGCCGCGCCCCGCGCGCGCCCAGGTCTCGCCGAGCACCTCGTCGGAGCCGACGTGGGTGACGGTCAGCGCCTCGGTGGCGCCGTAGTTGACGGCGAGGTTCACGTTGGGCGCCACCGCGCGCAGCCGCTGGTGCAGCGCGCCCGGCACCGGCGCGACCCCCGAGATGACCGTGCGCAGCGTGGGGAGCTGGACCCGCGAAGAAGTCGCTCGTTCAATGATCTTGCGCAGCACGATCGGGGACGCGAACGCCACCTGCGGGCGGTGCTCCTCGATGGCGCGCAGCAGCTTCGCGGGGTCCGCCTGGGCGGGCTTCGACAGGTCCATGTCGGGCACCACCGCGGTCATGCCGAGCGCGACGTCGATGAGCACGAACGCCGCGAAGGTCTCGAGGGTGATCATGCCGGGCCCGAGCCCGAGGCCCGCGGCCAGCGTGCGGGTGGCGCCGACGAACATGCCGTGCTCGAACCGAACGCCCTTCGGCGTGCCGGTCGACCCGGACGTGAACACGATCGCGGCGGCGTCGGTCGGATCGACAGCCGGCCCAGAGAAACGTGTACCTTCCATGTTCTTCGCCATAAGGCCCGCGACGGTCGACCCGCCCCAGAACCACCGCGCGCCGTCGGTGACGATCACCTCGGCGGTCCGGAACGCGCGCCGGGCGTAGAGCACCCGCACGGCGTGGACGGCGCTCAGCGCGATGACCACGCGCGGCGCGATCTGCTCGATGCACTCGAGCAGGCGCTTGGCGCCCATCCCGGGGTCGACCAACACCGGCGTGGCGCCGATCAGGCCGAGCGCGAACACCGTGGCGTAGAAGCGGTGGCTCGGCTTCATCAGCATCAAGACCCGGTCGCCTTGGCGGACGCCCTCGCTGGCCAACGCGGCCGCCATGCGGTGGCTCGCGTCGTGCAATTGCTGGAACGACCACGTGACCCAGCCCGCGCCGTCCGCCATTGTGAGGGCCGGCGCGCCCGGGTGCTCCGCGGCGCGCTGCTCGAGCAGGTCGCCGAGCGTCGCGGCGCGGGTCACGGCGCCCCCAAGAACTGCGTCAGCTCCTTCTTGACCTGGTCGGCGGCGTCTTCAGTGACCCAGTGGCTGGCGCTCGCGATGGGGATGACGCGCGCGTGGGGAAAGAACGCCGACATCTGCTTGCGGTACTCGGGGGTGAACACGAAGTCCTGCTCCCCCCAGACGATGAGGGTCGGCCGGTCGGCGAGCTTCTTCAGGCCGTCGCGCACCGACTTCATCGCGGCGGCGCTCGGGTGGGTGTCGTCGAACGGGATGTCGTTGATGAAGCGCACCTGCCCGATCCGGCTCGCGGCGGTGGGGTAGGGGGCCAGGAAGCCCTGCGCGATCGCGCCGCGCATCCGGGCGCGATCCGACGTCGCCCGGATCAACCCGACCTTCAAGAAGCCGTTGAGGGTGCCGACGAGCAGCGGACCGAGCGGCCCGGCGCACGCGCGGATCGACAGCGGCGGGTTGGGCAACAAGCCCACCCCGGTGTTGAAGATGACGAGCCGCGACACCCGGTCGGGCACGCGACCGGCCGCGCCGAGGCCGATGGCGCCGCCCCAGTCGTGCACCACCACCGTCAGGTCACGCAGGTCGAGGTGCTCGATCAAGCGCACCAGGTTGTCGATGTGATCGGCGAGTCGGTACGACCAGTCGGCAGGTTTGTCCGACAATCCCGAGCCGATGTGGTCCGGGGCGACGCAGCGGTGGCGCGCCGAGCAGGCCCCAATGAGGTCGCGCCACAAGAACGACCACGTCGGGTTGCCGTGCACGAACAGGATCGGGGGCCCGGCCCCGACGTCGACGAAGTGCTGCTGGACGCCGCCGGGCTGCGTGAACAACGCGCCCGCGAACGGGTACAGCGCGCGCACGGGCGCGGGCAGCGCGTCGTGCCGGTTGGAAGCGGCTACCAATGGACCCCCAGGATGCAGCAGCCGAGCCCGGAGCCGACCGCGAACAGGCACAACGACTGGCCGCGCTTGATGCGGCCCTGGCGCTCGCCCAGCGCGAGCGTGATCGGCAAGGATGCAGGACCACAATTGCCGAGGAACGGGAACGTGAGCGACGCGCGCTCGAGCGGCAGCCCGAGCTGGGCGAACGTGTGCGAGAAGTGGGCGAGGCTCACCTGGTGGCACACGAACTCGTCGATCTGGTCGGCGCGCCAGCCGAGCTCACGCGCCGCGTACGGGAACGTCTCGACGCCGAGGCCGACGCCGTGCACCAGCAGGCCGTGTGGGTCGGAGCGCATCTCCTGGTGCTGGCCGAGGCACAAGCCGCTGTGCTCGGATGCGGTCCGGTAGACGCCGCCGTCGAGCACGTGGCCGCTCCTGCTGCGGTCGCGGCGCCCGAGCACCATCGCTACGGCCCCGCAGCCAAGGGTCAAGCTCGCGAAGTTGTCGCGGAACGTGGTGATGTCGGCGTCGGGCGCGGCGAGGCGCCGCACCGTGGCCTCCACGCCGTCGCGCACGGTCTCGGCGCACGTGACGAGCACGTGATCCGCTTGTCCGAGCTCGATCATCGACGCGCCGACGAGCATGCCGTTGAGGAAGCCGACGCACGCGTTCGTGACGTCGAAGCTCATGCAGCCGTGCCCGACCCCGAGGTGGCCCGCCGCGATCGCCGCGGTCGACGGCTCCAGGTAGTCGCGCGAGACGGAGGTGTTGATGAGCGCCTGCACGTCCGTCGGGCGGATCCCAGCGCTCGCGAGCGCCTTCTCGCCCGCCATGGCCGCGACGACCGACGGCTGCGTGCCGGGATCCCACCAGCGCCGCTCCTTGACGCCGGACAGCTTCTCGACCTGGCCAGGTGGCAAGCCGAGCCGGCGCAGGGTGTGCGAGAACCCAGCTTCGAGCTGGTCCGAGGTGACGACCTCGCTCGGCAGCACGCTCGCTACGGACTCGATG
>CAIUDO010000434.1 GCA_903897935.1 uncultured Pseudomonadota bacterium | reverse complement strand
GCCCCTCGCGCGACGCCCACCGCCACCCCCGGCAAGTCCAGCGACACCACCTCGGCGCCCAGCACGTAGCTGTCCTCGGTGCGCTCCAGCTCGTACACGGCGTCGCCGTACCCGCTCACCACCAGCGCGCTGCCGTCGGGCCACGGCGCCGTCGCGAGCGACACTGGGTCGTACACCTCGATCACGTCGACCGGGCCGGCGTCTGTGACGACCGCGACGCGGTTCGACACCCCCGAGAACGCGCTGTAGTCAGCCACCAGCAGCCGCTCCCCTTCGTAGTCCCAGGCGGCATCCGACACGATCGCTTCGTCGTCCCCGAACGCGTCGAGGTGCGCGAACACGTCGCCGGTCGCGAGGTCGACGAGGTGCACCTGACCGGGCACGCCGTCGAGCTCCCGCGTGACGATCGCCGCCTCGGACGCCGTCCCGGGCCGCAAGACGACGGCGGCGGTGTTCTTGCCCGTCCACACCAGCTCCGGCGCCCCCAGGGACCCCGTCTCGCAGTCGATCGACGCCCGGTAGACCCCGCCGCCGCTGTCCGCCCAGTTCGGGTTGACCAACCACGCCGTCTCGCCGGTGCGGTCGACGGTGACCGCGCTGGTGTACGGCGCCGCGAGCTCGTTGGCCGGGCCGTGCACGACGCCGTCGTCATCGACGACGAACAGGAACGCGCCGTCCGGGGTCCACGCGCCCCGGCCCCACCACGCGCGACCAAACGACGCGTCGCCGACCTCGGTCAGGGCGCCGTCGTAGGCGTAGCTGCGCCACAGGTCGCTCGGGCCGCCGGCGGCGTCGTAGGGGAACGCGAGCCACAGCGCGTGATCGTCGGCGTCGCGCGGCGTGGCGTGACAGCCCTCCACCACGACGGTCTCGGGCGTGGTGGAGGGCTCGGTGGCCGTGTCGACCGCCGTCTCTTCGGGCGTGAACCCCTTGCTGCTGCACCCGACGAGCACCGCGACGACCCAGCTCCGACCCAATGTCCACCTCGCGACGGCCGACACAGGTTAACCCCCCTGGAGGGCGACATGTGGACGGAGTGGATGGGCGCGTGGGCGCTCGTGCCCGGCGCGCAAGGAGGGGTGTCGCGCGCGACGTGCGCGCTCGTGCCCGAGGCCGAAGGAGCGTCGTTCTGGATCGCCTGGACCAACGCCGACGGCGCGGCGCAGGTCGCGCGCGGCCACGTCGACGTCGCGGGGGTCGTCGACGCGCCGGGCTTCGTAGGCGCCCGGATCGTCGTCGACGGCGACGGGCTCGTGATCACGCAGGTAGGAGGCGCCGTCTTCGGGGTGTTCGTGCGCGCGCCGGTCAAACAGGTGATCGTCTACCGCCGCGACCTCACGATGCGGAAGGGCAAGATCGCGGCGCAGGTAGCCCACGCGTCGATGAAGGCGCTGCTGGCGCTCGACGAGGGCGCGGGGCCGCGGTTCGTGCTCGACCTGCCAGGTCCGATGGCGGTGTGGGCGCGCGGCAGCTTCGCGAAGGTGGTGCTGTCGGTCGAGGACGAAGCGGCGTTGGACGCCGTCTACGCGCACGCGCGGGCGGCGGGGCTTCCGGCGGCGCGCATCACCGACTCCGGGCGCACCGAGTTCAAGGGGGTGCCTACACGAACGACCGTCGCGGTCGGGCCGTGGACGGCGGACGAGATCGACAAGGTCACCGGGCCGGGCGGCCTGGTGGAGACGAAGCTCGCGTAGGGGGATCCGATGTACACGCTCCTGTTCGGCGGGTTGATGGTGTGGGTCGCGCGGCGGCGGGGCGGGGCGCCGCGCGGGGCGGTCGCCGCGGTGGTCGCCGTCATGATCGCGGCCGCGTCGTCGCGAGGGGCCGCGTCGGATCCGTGGCACGAGGTAAGCGTCGGCGGGTCGACCGGCCGGTGGGTCGACTGCGGCGGCGCGCACCGTCACGTCGGGGGCGGCGCGGCGTACAAGGCGTACGTGCCGGTCTCCGAGCAGGTCGAGCTCACGGCGGGCGCTCAGGTCGGCGGCGGCGCGTTCCTCATGCCGGCCGGCGCGTTCGACCGCGGGTTCGCGGAGGGCGCGCTGCTCGTCGGGATCGAACATCGCTTCGTGGCCGCCGAGGTCGGGTCGTGGCTCGGCGGGACGCTGGGCACCCCAATCGTGCCCGCGGCGCGGCTGCGGATCGGGCCCCGGGACGTCGCCTGGGTGACCGCGCAGGCGTTCGCGGCGCGGCCCTACGCGCTGCCGCGCCCGGGCGCTGAGGTAGGCGTCGGCTGCGCGCTGCCGCGCCTGCCGGACGCGTGGGACCACCCGAGGATCGAAGGGGGTCTGTCGGGCAGCGGGTTCTACCTGCGGCCGAGCGTGCCGTTGCCCGGCCGGGTGACCCTCGACGCGTTCGGCGCATACGGCGACGAGCTGACCTGGCAGGTCGCCGGCGGGGTCCGTTACGCGTTCGGGCCGCGGCCGGGCCGTCCGGCGCTGCCACCTTGGCAGTGAGCCAGCCGGTCCCTTAGCTCCTCCGCCGACAAACACCCAGGCGCCCACCGCTCCGCCGTCGCCTGCGCCGCCAGCGCCACCAGCGCCGCGTTGAGCGGCGTCGGCACCCCCAAGCGCTCGCCGAGCCGCACGAAGTAGCCGTGGAGCCACTCCGTCTCAAGGCGGTCCCCGCGGGCGAGCGCGTGGCGCGTGGACCCACCCACCCGCGGCAGGCCGTCGACCGCGACCACCTCCATCGGCCCGATCCGCGCGTCGAACACGTCGTCCGGGATGACGTCCACCCCCTGGGCGCGAAAGACCGCGCGCGCCTCCTCGACCGTGGCGTCGACCAGGTCCATCGGCGGCGCGTCACACAGCGCCACGTGGATCCCGCCCAGGTTGGTCAGACATTTGGCGCGGATCCACGGCGCGATGTCGGCGAACACCTCCGCGCGGAACCCGGCCCGGGTGAGCGCGTCCGCGAACCACGCCTCCGGCCCGACGGCGCCGCGCGGCCAGCGGCCCAGGAAGATCGCCCCCGGTTGTGGCGAGCCCGCGAGCACGACCACGCCCGCGCGTCGCTCCGCGGGCACGTACAACATCCCGGCGATGACCTCGCGGCCCTCGAGCTCCTCGAGGGGGGCGAGCCCGTTCTGGAAGCTCACGAGGGGCACGTCGGGCGGCAACGTCGCGACCGCCGCAGCGGTGTCGTGCCCCATCGTCGCGAGCACCACCAGATCGCCCGGCCGAACGTCCTCGACCGTCCCGACGGGCACCCGCAGCCGACGGGGTCCCCCCGCGGACCGAAGATCGAGGCCTTCGTGTGTGAGCGCGTGCCCGTGGGCGCCGCGCGCGATCAGAAGGACGTCGACGCCCGCGGCCCACAGGAGGCCACCAACGCCGGCCCCGATGGCACCAGCGCCCAGGAACACCACACGCTGGGGGTCAGAGGACATGCCCAGACCCAACCGAGGCGGGGACCGTCGAGCGTGACTCGCCGACGCACCGCTCCATGACACCCCCGCGAAGGCAATGATCGCTCGCCATCGACGCGCCGTACGCCCCCGCCGGGAGCAACGCGACGCGCTCGCCCTCGCGCAGCCGCGGCAACACCCGCGCGCGCACGAACACGTCGCCGGCTTCGTTGATGTTCCCGGCCACATTGCACAGCGTGTCCGCCGGCCGATCGGGCTCGGTGATCGGCACGATCTCCAGCGGGATGCCATAGTGCGCCGCGTACACGTTGACGTTGTGCCCGGCGTCGAGGCCCACCCACAGCGTGTCACCCTTACGCTCGACCTGGGTGACCTCGCAGACGAGGATCCCGGCGTGCGCGACGAGGATCGTGCCCGGCTCGCACGCCACGGTGACCCCGAGCGGCCCGAAGTGGCGGCGGATCATCGCGGCCCACCGGTCGAGGGCCAACGGGGCGTCGGACGCACGCTGGCGGGCGCCGAGGCCACCGCCGACGTTTACGGTCGCGACGCCCACGCGCGCCGCCGCTGCGGCCAACCTGGAGAACGCGACGTCGACGCGATCGAGGTCGTCGGCTTGCAGGCCCCAGCCGCAGTGGGTGTGCAAGGTGTCGACCGTGAGCCCGGCGGCGCGCGCGGCG
>CAIUDO010000433.1 GCA_903897935.1 uncultured Pseudomonadota bacterium | reverse complement strand
CGGGCGCAGCCACTGGCGCGGGCGCAGCCACTGGCGCGGGCGCCGGCACCGGCGCGGGCGCCGCCACCGGCACGGGAGCGGGCGCGGGTCGCGGCTTGGCGACCATCTCGGCGCGGATCGCGTCCATCATCACTGCGAGCGAGCGGACCGTGAACCCCGGCTGGCGCCCGAGCTGCTCCACGTCGACCTTGAACAGGTCCCCGACCGTGATCACGCCCGCCTCGGCGAGCGCGTGCTTGCGGAACTGCCCGAGGTTCTTGACGTCGAGGTCAGCGATTGGGGTATTGTAGGTGACCAACGGCGCCGCCGCCGTGTCGCCAGCGCGCACTTCGACCACCGCCGGAGCGGGCGCCGGAGCGGGCGCTGGAGCGGGCGCTGGGGCCGGCGGGCTGCTCGGAGCCTTGCCCGACGACGCAGCCTCGGCCGCGCGGGACCGCACGAGCATCGATCGCGCGAGGTCACGGACCGCGGTCAGCGACGCCACCGACCACCCAGGGGTGCGGCCGAACGCCTCGATGTCGATCGTCACGAGATCACCGATGGTGGTGACCCCCTTCTCGGCCAGACGGGCCACTCGGGCGGCGCCTACCCCCTTCATGGGGACGTCGACCAGCGCAGTCGAGCGACGCACCATCGGCAACGAGCTCCCGGCCGGTGCGGCGAGCTCGGCCTCGGGGGCGGGCGGCGGGGCGGGCGACCGCGCAGGTTCGGGCGCACGCTCCGGCGCCGGGTCCGCGACCTCCGGGGCCGCGACGCCGAGCACCTGCCGCGCCGCCGCCTTGGCCGAGTCGATGGTGGCGGCGCCCCACCCGCGCTCCTGGACCGAGTCGGAGGGCATCTCCAACAGGTCGCCCAGGGTCACCACGCCGCGCGCCGCGAGGAACGCCTTCCGCGAATCCCCCAGGTGCTTGAGTTGCACCGCGGCTAGGGGCGTAGACCGGGTCACCGATGGCGCGCTGGGCTCGGCCGCCTGCGCCCCAGCCGGCGCGATCGGGGTGGTCGTGGCGGCGGCGGGCGTTGCCGCGACGCCCTCGGCCTCGGCGCGCGGCGCCGCTTCCGTATCGATGATGGCGGGCACCTTGGCCTCGACCATCGCGGCGAGCTCCTGCTGAACCGTGAGGACCGCGGAGACGGCGAACGCGGGCGGGTTGGCGAGCGCGTCCGGCTCGGCCTTGATGACCTCCCCCACCGTCGTGAGACCGAGCGACAGCAGGTGGGCCTTGCGGGTCGCGCCCATCCCGCGGACCTTGATCGGCCCGAACTCTGTCGCCATGGTGACCTTCGGCACCATCGAGCCGTCGGTCGCGGCCTCGGGTCCACCGGCGAACATGGCGCGAAGGTCTTCCTGGACCCGGAGGAGGTCGGACGACGACATGCCGGTCCCGGCGTTCCGAGCCAACTCTTCCACGTTGGCGGTAAGGAGATCTTCGACCGAGCGGATGCCACGCTCGGCGAGGCGGTCCTTGCGCTTGTCGCCGAGACCCTTGATCGTGAGGTCTGCGAGGGAGGTCGGATTCATACGGACATTCCGTACCCCGATTGGGGCAAAGTGGTTTGGGTCCGGACGAGCCAGCTGAGCTAGACCGGTACCGCCCCCCTATGCTGGCACCCCGCCGCCCGCCACGCCGCGAGCACGATCCAACAAAAAGACAGCCCGAGCCCACCAGCGACGCGGGCCCGGCGACGAGCGGCAGGCGAATTCAGACCCACGAATCAACGCATCCGGCGATGCGGGACCACATCACCTCACGAAGCGGAGGCGATCCAGCCCGTAGCCACGACGATAACCACCACGCGCGCGCCTTCTGCCCACCACCACGCCCGCCCCGGTGGACCAATTGTGGAGAACAGCCCACCCCAGCTCGCAACTGTCCAAAGGATCAGGCCGCCCACGGTAACGATCTGATTAAGTGGACGTTCATGCTGGTAGATCAAGCACCACGTCAGGGCCGTCGCGCTGACGACCAGCCAAAGGGCCGTCCACGCGACCGCTCCGGCGGAGCCTTCCGGGCGCCACCGGAGCGCGCCGGTCGGCTCGGGGATGTGAACCGGCCCGTCAGGGCGCCACTCCGGTGGCCGGACCAGCACGAACAGACGGTCCCAACCATGCGCTTGCCGGGCGAGGGCCAGCAAGGACAACACGGGCTCCACGTTCGCGAAGAGGGCGTTGGCGCTCTTGAAGCCACCGACGGTCCCGTAAACCGGCTCGTCGTCCTCCGCCGCGAACGTGCCAAAGAGCCGATCCCACACAATAAACACACCTGCGTGGTTCTTGTCGATATATCGCGGGTTGATTCCGTGATGAACCCGATGGTGGGACGGCGTGTTGAGCACCCACTCGAGCGGGCCCAGGCGCCCGATCAGCCGGGTATGAATCCAGAACTGGTACAACGTGTTCAGCGAAGAACACAAGAAGAACGTAGACGGCGGCACGCCGATGACGGCGAGCGGGAGATAAAACGGAACGGACGTGAGCGCGGTGAACATCGCCTGGCGCAGCGCCACTGCGAGGTTGTAATCCTCGCTCTGGTGGTGCACCACGTGCGCCGCCCACAACAGGTTCACGCGGTGACTCGCGCGATGCCACCAGTAGTACAGGCAATCCACGAGCACAAAGGCAACGACCACCCCGCCCACGCCCTCCGGCCACGAGCCCAGCCGACAATTACCGTACACCGCCACATACGCGCCGGCAGCGACCACAGTGGACAGCACCATGCCCGTCACCTGGCTGCTCACCCCGCACCCGAGGTCCACCAACGCGTCGGCCCATCGATACAGCGGTCGGGGGCCCTTGAGCCGGCCGGTCGCGGCGCCAACGGCGACCTCGACCCCCATGAGGACGAAGAACAGCGGTATCGACGCGGTGATCGGGTCTACCATCCGGCTCGCTCCACCTGACGCGCCAGTATATCAATCCTCGCGCCCGCGCGCCGCGCAACATCCGCCGTGGTGGCTCGTACGCGCGCCCCACCCGGGAGTCACCGTGGAAGTCCTTCCCGTCGCGTTCTTCTTCATGTGCTTGTCGTCGCCGATCGTCGCGGCGTTCGGAGCGTGGTGGCTTCGTTTACACTACCGCTACAAGGCGCGCGAGCTTGAGGTCCGCTTGGAGGAGGCCCGGGCACGGGTCGACGCGGCCCGCCTGCTCGGCGACGCGCCCAGCTATGTCGACCCGACCAACCCACGCGACGTTGCGGCGTGGCGCGCGGCCGACGCCGAGGTCGTCCGGCTCGCGCGTGACCTCGACATGCCACGGACGCCGGAGGCCGGGCGGGCGGTGCGCGCGGGCTCGTGACGGGTCCCTCCGGTCACCCACGCGTCACGGTTGACGTCGCCGGCCTCGTCGAGGTGGGCCGGTTCGGCGGCAGAACCAGCCGCGACCTAGACCCAAAACAAGCGCAGGGCCGAGCCATCAGTCATCAGCGTTCAGCTTGACAATGGCGCGATGGTGACCCAACCGACCTTCGCCTGAGCGCGAACAACCCGGTCGACTGCCGCTGACCGCTGACCGCTGACCGCTTGTTCAAGGCCTAGCAGCCTGAAGGGCATTGCTCCCGTCGCCCGCTGGCGGGTCCCGCGCGAGGACGACGT
>CAIUDO010000432.1 GCA_903897935.1 uncultured Pseudomonadota bacterium | reverse complement strand
TGGATCTACCGCGGCGTCATGGAAAACCTTGGGGTCTCCCTCGACGACGAGCACCCGCTTGCCGGCGTTGGCCAGCGTGACCGCGGCGGTCATGCCGCCGGCTCCCGATCCGATCACCACGACGTCGACGTCCAGCATCCCGACTCCGCACGTTTGGGTATCCGAACGGCGCCAGCGACGCAGGCGAATCCACGGCGCTGACGGCGCGCAGCGCTCACCCGCGCTAGCCTCGCGAATGCGCCCCCTCTCCTTGCTCGACCTCGCCCTCGTCGACGTCGGCGGCACCCCCGCCGACGCCTTACGAAACACCGTCACCTTCGCCCAGCGCGCCGAAGCCCGCGGCTTTCGCCGCGTCTGGTACGCCGAGCACCACAACATGTCCGTGATCGCGTCGTCGGCGCCGGCGGTGCTCATCGCGCACGTCGCGGCGCACACGAAGACGATCCGCCTCGGCGCGGGCGGCGTCATGCTGCCGAACCACGCGCCGCTCACCATCGCGGAGCAATTCGGCACGTTGGCCGCGCTGCACCCGGGCCGCATCGACCTCGGCCTCGGGCGCGCCCCGGGCGGTGATCGCGCGACCCTGTACGCGCTCCGACGAGACGTCCGGTCCGCCGAGAGCTTCCCGCAGGACGTGCTCGAGCTGCAGGGCTACCTGACCGGCCACAGCCGGGTCAGCGGGGTGCGCGCGACGCCGGGTGACGGGGCGGACGTCCCGCTCTACCTGCTCGGTTCGTCGACGTTCGGCGCGCGCCTCGCCGCGAAGCTCGGGCTGCCGTACGCGTTCGCGTCCCACTTCGCGCCCCAGCAGATGGAGGAGGCGATCACGGCCTACCGGCGCTCGTTCGAGCCGTCCGCGATGCACGCGTCGCCGTGGGTCATCGCCGGCGTGAACGCGATCGCCGCCGAGACACGCGCCGAGGCCGAGCACCAGCTTCGCGTGGTGATGCGGGCGCGGGTGTCGTTGCTGTTGACGAACGGCCTGACCGTGTCGGATGCAGAGGCCGACGCGATCCTCGCGTCGCCGCACGGCCGCGGCATCGCCGACATGATGCGGTACACCGCGCTCGGCACGCTCGACGACGTCCGTGGCGGCTTGATGGCGTTCGCCGACCACTGTGGCGCCGACGAGCTGATGGTGGCGTGCGGCGGCCCAACCGCGGAGGACCGGCTGTACACGCTGGAGCGGGTCGCCGACGCGGCGGGGTACCCATGAGCCGCCCGCTCGACCCCGTCCGGGTGCTGCGCGCGCGGGCCCGCCGCGCCCACCTCGATCGGTCGGGCGGAGGCGTCGCCGCGATCGCCGACCGCCTGGTTGCGCTGCACGGCTCCGACCCCGCCACGGTGCACGTCAGCGTGCACGCGCGTCAGCCGATGCGGCCGTTTGGGGAGCTCATCGACGACGTTCGGCGCGCCGTCGACGACGACCGAACCCTCGTCAAGCTGTTCGCGATGCGGCGCACGCTGCACTACGTCGGGCGTCCGCTGGCTCCTGCGGTCCTCGGCCTCGCGGTCCACCGGCTGGTCGCCGACCGGGCGAAGAGCGCCGCGAAGTTCCTCGCCGAGGCCGGGGCCCCACCCCTGGAGGCGTACCGTGCGCCGGTGCTCGACGCGCTGCCGAGCGGACCCCACACGGTCGAGGCGCTGCAAGAGCTCGTCCCCGAGCTGGCCCTTCGGGTCGGCTTGTCGCCCGACTCCGTCTATGCGTCGAGCGCGCCGGTCAGCAGGTTCGTGCTGGAGGCGATGTCGGTGCAGGGCCTCGTCCTCCGGGCGACAGGCGTCGGGAGCTGGAAGGCCGGCAAGATCACGTGGGCGCGCCTGGATCGGTGGGCCCCCTGGTTGTCCCCCGCCGACGCGCGCGTGGCCTACGCCTCGTTGTTGCGGGCCTGGCTCGACGCGTTCGGCCCGGGGCGCCTCGACGACTTCGTGTGGTGGGCTGGCGTCACCAAGCGCGACGCGAAGCTGGCCGTCGAGGACCTCGGCGCTGACGTGATCAGCGTCGAGGTGCGCGGGTGGCCGGGGCCTCGCCTCGCGCTCCGGGGCCCGCTCGAAGACGACGGCCCGCCCGTCCCGGTGTCCCTGCTGCCGAGCCTCGATCCCTCCGGCATGTGCTGGACGGACCGCTCGCCGTTCCTCGACCCGTCGTGGTCCAGGCCGCTGTGGGACAACACCGGCAACCTCGCCCCGACGATCTGGGTCGACGGGCGGATCGTTGGGGGGTGGGCGTGCCGTCCCGACGGCGAGGTGGTCACGCGCGTGCTCGATCCGGCGGGCGCGGAGCACGAAGGCGCCGTCCGCGACGAAGCGGCGCGCCTGACCGCAGCGCTCGACGGCCGGGTGGTGACCCCCCGCTTCCCTACCCCCCTGACCAAGGAGCTCAGCAGGAGGCCGTAGGGGGACGGGTCATTCGAGCTGGCCGCAGGTGCTCTCCGGCCCCGTGGCCTCGTCGTCGGCGCCGAGGTGGGCGAGCAGCGCGCAGTAACAGGCGACGCCGTCCCGGTCGCGCTTGGCGCGGTGGTCCGCCAGCCACTGCGCGGGGGGCGTTCCGTAGCCGAGCCCGGGGGGAGGGGCCCCCAAGAAGACAGGCTCCCGCATACACGACGTGTGGCCGTCCAGCACCCAGTCGCGCACCGCGGCCTGCAGCGGGAAGTCGGCGACTACGCTCGGTAGATCACCGACCCGATCCGGGACCGCCTCGGCGGCGACCGCCCAACCGTGCTCGTGGCGCCGCGACTGCGGGAACACGTGATCCCAGCGGCCGAGCAGCTCGGGCCGCTCGAAGCCGTGCGACGTGTAGGCGGCGCGGGTCGCGCGCGCGTCGGCGATCTCCGAGCAGGCTCCGCTCCTCCGGGCGTCGTCGACGAAGGTCCCTGCGTGGACGCAGCGCCGCACCGGGAAGTGGTACCGCTCGGGGTACGCGCCATAGGTGCTCGACCCCAACAAGAACCCGATCTGGGTGGGGACCTGCGGATAAGCCCCGCCCCCCCGCTCGGCGGCGCCGTACGGCACCGCCGCTTCGATCGCGCGCAGCCGTGGCAGGGTCGTGTCGTCGGGCAGGGTGATGCGCGCGAGGTCGTCGCCTTCGTACAAGAGGGTCGACAGCTCGTCCCACGAC
>CAIUDO010000431.1 GCA_903897935.1 uncultured Pseudomonadota bacterium | reverse complement strand
CCGTGCTCACCCGTGACGCCGCGGTCGCGGTCGCCGCGACGGCGCTGCTGGCCGCGATCGGCATGCTGGTGTCGCTCGGCTGCGACCTCGCGAGGATGTCGGTCGACCCTCGCACCTGGGCCGAGACGTGACCGCGCGGGTCGCGGCGGTGTGGTTGGTGCTCCTGGTGGTCGTCGGCCTCGCCGCCCCGTGCACCGGCTACGATCCGGCTACCGGCGTCGACGTCGCGTGGGCGAGCGCGGGCCCCTCGTGGGCGCACCCGCTCGGCACCGACCACCTCGGCCGTGACGTGCTCGCTCGGCTCGCCTTCGCGTGTCGGGCGTTCGCGGCGCCGTCCGTGCTGGCCGCCGCGGTGTTGTGCGGGGTCGGTGCGCCAGCGGGCTTGGTCGCGGGGCTTCGGGGCGGCGCGCTCGCGGCGTGGCTGGCGCGGTGCTTCCTGGTCCCGGCGGCGGTGCCGGAGATCCCGGCCGTGCTGATGGGCGTGTTGTTGTTCGGCGGCAGCCCGTGGGTCATCGCGGCGACCGCCGGGCTCGTCGGCGCCCCCGTGCTGTTCAACGACGTGCGGAGCCGCGTCGACGAGGCCAGACACACCGGCTTGATCCTCGGAAACCGCGCGCATGGCGTGCCGGAGTGGCGGATCGTGCTGGTCCACCTCGGGTGGGGCGTGTGTCGCGGCCTGGTGGCGCGGCACGCGGCGCGCGCGGTCGCCGGCTTCATCGTGCTCGAAGCTACGTTGTCGTGGCTCGGGCACTGGGGTGTGCAGGAGCCGTCTCCGTCGCGGGGGAACATGATCGCGTTCGATTGGGGGCACCCGAACACGCTCGCGGTGGCAGCGCCCGCCGCCGCGTTGTTTTCGGTGGCGCTCGCCACGAGCGCGCTCGCCGACGCCTGGCGCGCCGTTGACTGACACGCTGCGGGCCCGCGGGGTGACGGTCCGGTACGGCACCACCCGCGCCCTCGCGGACGTCGACGTCGACGTCGCGCGGGGCCAGGTCGTCGCCGTGGTCGGCGCGAGCGGCAGTGGAAAGTCCAGCTTGCTCGGTTCGTTGGTGGGCCTGTGCCCGGCGAGCGGGGTGATCGTGTCGGATCGCGGCGAAGCCCGCCTCGGGAGCGCTGCGGCGCTGGGCCTGCGCGGCGACGTGCTCGCGTTGGTCCCGCAAGATGGCGCCGGCGCGCTCGATCCTACGCGGACGGTCGGGGCGCAGATCGCGGAGGCGTCGCGGCGTGGCCGCCACCAAGACCGGCCACCGACCACGCTCCTCGAGGCGCTGGGCCTTACACCCGCAGGCACGATCGCGGCGTCGTTGCCCGACGCGCTGTCGGGCGGGATGGCGCAGCGCGCGGCGCTCGCGGTCGTGTTGGCGCGTGGATCGCGGTTCGTGCTGGTCGACGAGCCTACGACCGGCCTCGATCCCGTTCGCGCCGTCGAGGTGATGCAGACGCTGCGCGCGGTCGCGGCGCGGGGCGCTGGGGTCCTGCTGGTGTCGCACGACCTGCGACTGCTCGCACGCCACGTCGACGAGGTGATCGTGCTCGACCGAGGCGAGGTGGTCGAGCGGTTGTCGGGCGCCGCGCTGGCGGCCGGAGCCGCGCGGCACCCCACCACCCGGTCGTTATGGTCGGCCACCGCTCAAGGCGCGCGGGCCGCAGGGCCGCGCTCGGGCGCACCGGTGCTGGAGGCGGATCGGCTCAGGCGTACGTGGGCCACCCCGGCCGGCCCTCGCGTCGCGCTCGACGACGTGAGCCTGCGCGTCGACGAGGGCGTCCGCGTCGGCGTCATCGGCGCGTCCGGGAGCGGCAAGAGCACGCTGCTACGCTGCTGCGCCGGCCTCGAACGCCCGGACTCCGGGCAGTTGTCGCTGTTCGGCGCCCGAACGGCCGGGTGGACGGCGGCCTCGTGGTCGCGGGTTCGCCGTCGCGTGCAGTGGTTGCCGCAGGAGCCGGCCGCCTTGCTCAACCCGGGGCTCTCTTTGAGCGTGCTGCTCGCCGAGACCGCCACGATCCACCGCCCCGGCGAGCGCCCGCGCGACGTCGTGGCAGCGATGCTGGCCGCGGTCGGCCTGGAGGGACGGGGGGCGGCGCGGCCCCACGAATTGTCGGGCGGCGAGCGTCGGCGGGCCGCGGTCGCGCGCGTGCTCGCGACCCGCCCGTCGTTGGTGCTCGCCGACGAGCCCACCGCCGCGCTCGACCCCGTCCGCGCGCGCGACGTCATGGCGCTCCTTTGTGCCCGGCTGCCCGCCGATGCGGCGCT
>CAIUDO010000430.1 GCA_903897935.1 uncultured Pseudomonadota bacterium | reverse complement strand
CTCGCAGCGCTGAAGGCCGAGGGCGCGCTGCCGGCGACCACCGACGTCGACGCCTCGATCGCGGCGGTGCTCGAGGTCTACGAGGAGGTGTTCGCGCACCGGGGGTTCACCGGCCGCAGCGGCACGATGTTCGCCTACGAGGGGCTCGGCAGCGTGTACTGGCACATGGTCGGCAAGCTCGTGTTGGCGATCCAGGAGCGATACCTCGCCGAGGCGGAGGCCGGCTCCGACGCCGAGCTGCTGGCGCGGCTCGCCCGCCACTACCACGCGATCCGTGCGGGCATGTCCGGCACCACGAAGTCACCCGCGGCGTGGGGGGCGTTCCCGCTCGAGCCCTATTCGCACTCGCCGGCCCACGGCGGCGCACGGCAGCCAGGCATGACCGGCCAGGTCAAAGAGGAGGTCCTCGTCCGGCTGGGTGAGCTCGGCGTCCGAGTCCGCGGCGGACGGGTCACGTTCGCGCCAAGGCTCTTGCGCGCCAGCGAGTACCTGGTCGAGCCGGACCAGCTCGAGGTGATCGCCGTGGGCGGCGAGCGACGCGTGCTCGAGCTCCCGGCGGGCTCGCTCGCGTTCACCTACTGCCAGGTGCCGGTCGTCTACCACCGCAGCGATCGCCGGCGGCTGGTCGTCACCGAGGCGACGGGGGCGCGCCACGAGCTGCCGGGCGACACCCTCGACGCCGACCGCTCCAACGCGCTGTTCTCACGCAGCGGCGTGATCGCCCGCATCGACGTCGACACCGCGCCGGGCCAGCCCTGATGCGCGGAGCCGCTGCGGGCTGGCAGGCGCCTGCCGACGCCGCACGCGCCCCCGCGCCGCGCGGCGCGGGCGGGTAGCGCTCACGGCCCGTCGGGACCGGAGAGGTACAGCGAGCCGACCTCCGCCGCGGTCAGCGCCCGGGCGTAGATCCGGACGTCGTGGAGCGCCCCGGCGAGGAACGGATCGATGCCGAGCTCGGTCCCCGGCGGCATGAGGACGTCTTCGTGGCGTGCGCCGAGCAACACGTCCGCGGTCAAGGTGGGGTAGGTCACCGCGGAGGGCGGCGTGTAGCCGGTGCCGTACGGTGCACCGTCGCGGTAGAGTTGGATCGAGCCGTCGGTGGCGTACGTGATGGCGAGCATCACGATCCCGGGCGCGACCACCGTCTCGGGGTCGCCGTCGGGCGCGGAGGAGCGATTGCCATTCTCGCTCCCGGCCGCCCACTTCCCCGGCGCGAGCTCGCCGAAGACGATGGCGTCGAACACGTCGGCGCCGGCCGGGTTCTCCAGCGTCAGCGCGCTGCCGCCCTGCTGCTCGAGGTTGGCCAGCGAGACCCACGCCAGCAGGGTTCGCTCCACGAACGCGGAGGCGAGCGGCGCGCTGCGGGCGTAGTCGTCGATGCCGTCGAGCACCAGCGCGCCGCCCACGACCGATGCCCCGCCGAACACCTCCAAGCTGGCGCCACCGACGGGGTCGACGAGGCTGCCGCCCTCGAACGACCACCGGTGGACGAGGTCCGCCACCGGCATCGGCGGCGACACCGGGTTCACGATCGCGAAGCGGACCTGCTCGTTGGCCCCGTACACGACGGCCGCGAGGCCCCCGGGGAGCATCAGCACGCTGGGGCTCGACGCGGTGGCGATCGGGTCGACGAGGACCGGCGCATCGAACCGTGGCGCGTCGTGCGGGAGCCGGATGACGCTGACGCCGCCGAGCTGGTTGGCCTGCGCGACGACCGCGTCGCCCACGGCGTCGGCGGCGATCGAGCGCTCACGCGGGAACGAGGGTGGTAGGGATCGCACCGACTCCAGCGTGCCGGGCCCACCGAGGCTGAAGCGGCCGACCTCGTCGGGCTGTCCGACCACCACGACCTGGCCGCCGCCGAGCGCCGCGTCGAGGTCGCCCAGGTTCGCCGCGAGCGGGATGGCCTCACCGAAGGTCACCCCGCCGTCGGCGCTGGGCGCGAGCGCGAGCGAGGTCG
>CAIUDO010000429.1 GCA_903897935.1 uncultured Pseudomonadota bacterium | reverse complement strand
CGCCCGCGTCGTCGCCGAGGACCACGCCGAGCACGGCCTCGAGGCCGTAGGCCTTGGTGAGCTGCTTCGTGGCGTGGCGCCGATCCGCGTGGGCGATCTCGTGGCCGAGCACGCCCGCGAGGTCGTCTTCTTCGTCGAGGAACTTGATGAGCCCCGAGTACACCCAGATGTACCCGCCCGGGGCGGCGAACGCGTTGAGGGTCGCGTCGTCCTCGATCAGGTAGAACTCCCAATCGAACGTGTCCCGGTACTCGATGTCGCCGCTGGCGAGCACCTCGTCGGCGATTCGGTAGAGGTGGTCGTACGCCTCGGGGTACGCGCTCGGGTCGAGCACCGGGTAGTCGGCCGGGTTCGCCTCGATCTCGGCCTTGAGCTGGCGTCCGAGCTCGATGTCTTCTTCGACCGTGAACAAGTTGATGTCGTCGATCGCCGCGCACGCGGTCGACATCGAGAGCAACAGTCCGAGAACTGCCGTTCGCATGGGCTCCTCCTCCTGGCGGCGCGTACGTATCCGGCGGGCCGATCTTCGGGCGGAGCCGGCGACACGCCGTCATCATCGGTTGCGCGGGCCGGTCGGGCGGCGATAGCGGGGCGCGGGGGGCGGGTGTACGACCTCATCGTGATCGGCGCGGGATCGGCCGGAGTGCGGTGCGCGCGGATCGCGGCCTCCTTGGGCGCGCGGGTCGTCCTCGTGGAGGCACGCGACGTCGGCGGCACGTGCGTCAATCGTGGGTGCGTGCCCAAGAAGCTGCTCGTTTACGGCGCAGACGCGCGGCGATCCGTGCGCCGGGCTCAGCACCTCGGAGTCGAGGTCGCGCCAGGGCCCGTTTCGTTCGATCGGTTGCAGGCGGCCGTGCAGCGCGAGGTGGGCCGGTTGGTCGGCGCGTACGGGCGTACCCTCGAGCGCGCAGGCGTCGAGGTGCGCGCTGGCAGCGCCGTCGTCGTCGGTCCGAACCGCGTTCGGGTGGGCGACGAGGAGATCACGGGCGCCCACATCGTCGTCGCGACGGGCGGCGAGCCGATCGTGCCGTCGTTCCCGGGCGCGCAGCACGTCGCGGTGTCGGACGACGTGTTCGAGCTCACCGAGCTCCCACGCCGCGTCGTGGTGGTGGGCGGCGGGTACATCGGCGTCGAGATGGCCGGCATCTTCGCCGGTCTCGGCGCCCAGGTGTCGTTGGTCGTCCGCGGCCCGGAGCTGCTCAACCCGTCGTTCGACCACGACGTCCGGCACTTCCTCGCCGAGCAGCTCCGTCGCGACGGCGTCGACGTCCGGCTCGGAGTGGCGCCGCTGCACGTCAGCGACGAGGCCGGTGGCTACCGGGTGGTGCTCGAAGACCACGACGAGATCGAAGCGGATTACGTGCTCGCCGCTACCGGTCGGCGCCCCAAGACCGCTGGGCTCGGCCTCGAGGCGGTGGGCGTCGCGCTCGGACCGCTCGGTGAGGTGGTGGTCGACGCCGAGTACCGCACGTCGGTGCCGTCGATCCGCGCGATCGGAGACGTCACGGGCGGAATCGCGCTCACCCCGGTCGCGACCGCCCTCGGATCGGCGCTCGCGCGGCACCTCATGCTCGGCGAGCCGATGCGGGTCGCGCTCGACCTCGTCCCGACGGCCGTGTTCTCCCACCCCTCCGTCGCGATGGTGGGTAGCACCGAAGCGGCCGCGCGCGCCGCCGGCTACGACGTCGTCACGTACAAGGCGCAGTTCACCTCGATGCGGCACGCGATCGCGCCCGGCCCCGCTACGCTCGTCAAGCTGGTGGTCGACCGCGCGACCGATCGCGTGCTCGGGCTGCACATGGTCGGCGACGACGCCGGCGAGGTCGTGCAAGGCTTCGCCGTCGCGCTGCGGGCCGGCGCCACCAAGGCCCACTTCGATCAGACCATCGGCATCCACCCCACGGTCGCCGAAGAGTTCGTCACCCTGCGTACCCCTGGAGGCTGAATGCGCGCACCCATGGTCCTTTGTCTCGGGTTGCTCGGCGCGTGCGGCGGCAAGGGCGACACTGCGCCGCCTCCCGTGATCATCCCCGTGTTCAGTGACCTGCGCGAGATCGTCCCCGGAGACGGTCTGCCCGCGGCAGTCGACATCGAGCAGGCCAACAACAACCTCGATGTCGCCTTGTTCAACGGCAAGGTGTTCCTGGTCTTCCGCTCGGCGCCGAGCCACTTCGCGGGCCCGGAGACGACGCTGTGGGTGGTCAGCTCGGAAGACGAGGTGACGTGGGAGCTGGAAGGGGAGATCTTCGTCGGCTCGGATCTGCGCGAGCCGCAGCTCGTCGTGTGGGACAACAAGTTGTTCCTGTACTTCGCCGTGCTGGGAACGTCACCGACCGCGTTCGAGCCGCAGGGCGCGCGTTGGATCCAGTACGTACAGCCGCTCGCGTGGACCGAGCTGCAGCCCTACCCGGACGAGCCCACGCTCGTCCCGTGGAAGATCAAGGTGGAGCGCGGCACCCTCTACATGTCCGCGTACGCGAACGGCGGAACCATCTTCGATCCCGACGAGGACCCGATCGAGGTGCAGCTCCTCACCTCGGCCGACGCGATCAACTGGTCCCCTGCCTCGCCGGCGCAGCCGGCGGTCCAGGTCGGCGGTGGCTCCGAAATGGACTTCGTCATCCAGGATGATGGCTCGCTGATCGCGGTCATCCGCAACGAAGCGGGCATCGAGACGAGCTTCGGGTCGCTGGTGTGCCGCGCCCCGAGCGGCCCAACCCAGGCCGAGCCGTGGGAGTGTGTGGCGGACAAGCGTAAGTTCGACTCGCCGACGATGTTCATGCACGGCGGGAAGGTCTACCTGATGGCGCGCCGCAACGTCACGGCCGACGGCTTCTTCGACCTCGGGTATGGCGACATGAGCCCAGAGGACATGTACTGGGAGTACCAGTCGGTCTACTGGACGCAACCGAAGCGGTGCAGTCTGTGGGAGGTGGATCCCGAGACGCTCGAGGTCTCGCTCCTGCTCGACCTCCCGTCGCGCGGAGACACCTGCTACACCGAGCTTTATCCGCTCGATGAGACCCGCTACGTGGTGTACAACTACAGCAGCGACCCGTCGGGCGCGGACCTGTCGTGGACGGACGGGCAGCAGGGGCCCACGAACATCTACCGCCAGATCCTCACGATGCCGGCGTTCTGATGCAGGAGCGCACCTGGGCGGTGGTGATGGCGGGCGGCCGTGGCACCCGCTTCTGGCCGCGATCACGCAAGAGCCTGCCGAAGCAGTGCCTGGCGCTCACCTCCGACCGCACCTTGATCCAGGAGACGGTCGATCGGATCCGGCCCGTCGTGCCGCCCGAGCGCGTGCTCGTCGTCACGGGGCCGGACATGGCCGACACGATTCGGGCGCAGCTGCCCGAGCTGCCCGCGGGCAACGTGCTCGTCGAGCCGTCCGGCCGCAACACCGCGCCGTGTATCGGGTGGGCGGCGGTCGAGATCGAGCGTCGTGGTGGGGGCGCGATGGTGGTGTTGCCGTCGGACCACCGAATCACGGACCCCGAGTCGTTCTGCGACGTGGTGCGGGCCGCGCTCGTCGCGGCGTCGTCGTCGGGTCATCTCGTTTTGCTGGGTCAAACGCCCGATCGCCCGCACACCGGGTACGGGTATCTCGCGATGGGGCCGGTCGCGCGGTCCGAGCTCGGCTTGCCGTTTCACCGGGTCGACCGGTTCATCGAGAAGCCGTCGGCAGAGCGGGCCGCCGTGTTGTTGGAGCAAGGCGGCGTGTTGTGGAACGGTGGCATGTTCGTGTGGACGACCGAGGCGATCCTTCGGGCGTTCGAGCGCCACATGCCCAGGTCGTACGCTGCGTTGCGCGCGATCGCCGGCGGGGCTTCCGTGAGCGAGCGGTGGCTCGACCTCGAGGCCACCTCGATCGACTACGGCGTGCTCGAGCGCGAGGCCGACGGCCTGCTGGCGGTGCCGTGCGCGTTCGGGTGGAGCGACCTCGGGTCCTGGGAGGCGATGGCGGACGTGTTCCCCGCCGGCCCGCTCGGGCACGCGCAGGTCGCTGGTGGCGTCGCGGTCGATGGCGGCGGGCACGTGGTGTACGCGCCGGACAAGGTCGTCGCGACCGTCGGCGTCGACGGGCTCATCATCGTCGACACCGGGGACGTGTTGTTGGTCGCTCGCCGATCCGCGGCCGAGCGCCTCGGAGTGGTCTTACAACGGCTCGAAGCGGACGGCCTCGGCCGGTTGTTGTGAGCCGCGGGGAGGGGCGATGCGCGCGTTGATGTTCGGTGCGTTGGCGGCGGCAGGGTGCCGATCGGTGACGGTCGAGGTGGTCCAACTCCCGTGCGTGGACGTCGACCTGGTCGACCCTGGACCGCCCGAGCTCGTCGTGACGGAAGACGGGTCCGACATGCTCCTGGTGTTGTCTGCGGCGTTCGCCCCGTCCGACGCGATCTTCCAGCCCGACATCGAGATCCCGAAAGCCGGCCTCGGCGCCCAGGAGATCTTCATCACCGAGGGGTGGAGCGAAGGTTCGGGCCCCGAGCTGTGCTGGTTCCCGGGGATCCTCGTGTACGATCCGCCACCCGGTAGGTACGAGATCGAGTGGTACGAGCCCGGCGACGTGGTGCCGCTGGTCCGCGAGACCTACGATTGGTAGCCGTTACTCGGTGCGGACGTCGATCCGGCCGTCGCCGTCGGTGTCGGAGCCGGTGCGGGTGACCGTGCCGTCGGCGCCGAAGCGCTCCCAGACGTCGATCTTGCCGTCGCTGTCGCTGTCGCGCTCCTTCCGCTGGATCTTCCCCTCGACGTAGTACGCGTAGACGTTGGACCGGCCGTCCATGTCGGTGTCGGTCTCGGCCATGACGCGCGCGCCATCGCGGTAGTGGTCGATCCAATCGAAGTGCCCGTCGAAGTCGCTGTCCATCTCTTCGCGCTCGAGGGCCCCGGCGTCGTCAAAGTAGGAGATGACGTCGACCGCGCCGTCCCGGTTGAGGTCGACCTCCTTGCGCACCAGAAGCGGTGAGCCGCTCGTGCGGTCCCGGTAGTGGTTGTAGATCTCGGGGCGCTTGTCGTTGTCGAGGTCGATCTCGACGATGCGGATGCCGTCTTCCGTGGTGCGCTCGGTGAGCGTGGTGTACGGAGATTCTGGGTTGGACGCAGTCTTCGCGCACCCTGCGGCGAGGAATGCGGCGAGCAGCGGCAGGCGCGACATGAGAGCCATGGGGATCACCTTCCTCCGCGTGGCATAGCCCGGCGCTCGCGCCGGCGCAGCCTGCGCGCCTGACGTACCGCGATCACCGTGCTATCCGGGGCTGGACGGGAGGTCGGGTTGCCTGACAAGGCCGTTCGCGGTCGCTTGGTGGTCGTCGACGACGAACCAGTCATCCTCGAGTTGCTCGCGTCCGTGTTCGCGAGCGAGCCGTACGACGTCGTGCTGTGCCCCACCGGGAACGACGCGGTGCAGGCGATGGAAGAGGGCGGCGTCGACGTGTTGCTGGCCGACAAGAACCTGCCCGACGTGAGCGGCCTGCAGCTCGTGCGCTACGCGCGCAGCGCGCAGCCCGACGCCGAGGCGATCATCATCACCGGCTTCGCCTCGCTCGAGACGGCGCTCACGGCGCTCGAGCT
>CAIUDO010000428.1 GCA_903897935.1 uncultured Pseudomonadota bacterium | reverse complement strand
GCCCACCTGCAAGGCCAGCCCGGCAAAACTACCGCGCTCCGGATCGCTCGCCACCTGCAAGGCCCACCTGTAAGGCCGGCCCGGCAAAATTACCGCGCGCCGAATCTCTCCGCCACGTGCGATGCCGGCACGCTAAAATGACCGCGGAGCCAACCACCATGCCTTCGTACCAGCGCCGGGCCCCCTCCTCGGGTCCGACCCACGCCGCCGCCGCGGGCCCCGCCCCCGGCCTGCAAGCCGACGACCAGGATCTGCTCGGCAACTCCGCCATCTCCGGCGAGCTGCCCACGCATCGGGGCTCCGAGGTCAAGGGCGGCTTCGACCCCGCGGTGCGCACGACCGGGCAGGTCGGCGACTTCGGCGCGCTCATCGGGCGCGGCGAGACGGTCGTGCTGCGGGCCGACGCGTCGTCGAAGAGCAAGGTCACCCAGCGGGTCCCCAACGGAACGCCGTGCGAGATCCTCGAAGTCGACGGCGGGTGGGTCAAGGTGTCGGTCCGCGTCGGCACCGCCGCGGTCGAAGGGTGGGCGTCGTCGCAGTGGTTGTCGAAGCAGCCCGACCTGTACCGCGACGAGGACCACCCCGAGCTCCAGGAAGACTACGCGTATTCCTGGTTTGGCGGCGATCACAGCCCGGTGGATCCGAAGGGCACCGACACCGCGCAGGGCGGCCTCGGCGACTGCTTCTTCATCGCGTCGATGGCGGCCGTCGCCAACGCGAACCCCCAGGCCATCCAAGACGCCATCAAGTACGATCCCAAGACGGGACTGTATCGTGTCCGCTTCTACGAAGAGACGCGGTCGGGCATGAAGGAGGTCTGGATCGAGGTCGACGCGTACCTGCCCACCGAGACGGGCAGCCGGAACGACCCGGCGTACGCCGGTGATCCGGGCGGCAAGCTGTGGCCGGCGATCATGGAGAAGGCGTACGCCCAGTGGAAGGGCGGCTACGACGTGCTCGGCGAAGGCGGAGACGGCTACAGCGCGATGGCGGCGATCACCGGCGCCCGCTCGTCGTCGAAGAGCCCGTCCTCGATGCGCGAAGAAGACGTCATCCCCTACTTCACCGCCGCGAAAGAGAAGAACCTCGCGATCTACGCGGGCGTCGTCGACCAGAAGGAGTCGGCGGTCCAGACGCCGCTCACGGGCTCGGGGTCGGGGCCATACACCGGCACGCTCGCGCAGATCCACAAGTGGAACGAGGTGCAGCCGGGCACGCTGCGCATCGACGACGCCGGCGGGCGGGTGGCGTCCGCCCGCGACACCGGCTCCGAGGGCGACAAGACCGCGGAGATCACCGGCCGCGACGTCGACGCGGGCACGATCGACTACAAAGGCTCGCGCGTGGAGCTGTCGTTCGACGAGGGGAAAGCGCCGACGCGGCCGCAAGACCTCGAGGTGTCGTTCGGGTACCACGGCATGCTCGACCCGCAGAACATCATCATCGGCAACCACGCGTACGCGTTCGTCGACGTGGTGGACGGCGACAAGCTGCAGTTCTACAACCCGTGGGGCAGCTACCAGCCGAAGCCGATCACCGCGGCCCAGTTCCTCGAGTACTTCGACAGCCTGGCCACCAACAAGGTCCCGGACCGCAAGACCGGCTCGTGATCGTCGCCCTGCTGCTCGTCGTCTCATCCGCGGCTCAGCCCGCTCCGGAGCCCATCATGGTCGATTGCGTCCGCGTCGCGGCCGGCGAGGCGATCGCGCCGCACCTCGTAGATGGCGCCACCGTCTGCCTCGGATCGGGGGTGCACCTCGGCGGGCTCGAGATCGCCCACAGCGTCACTGTGAAGGGTGATCCAGGCGCTGTCATCGACGCGGGCGGCCGCGGCCCCGCCGTCGCGGTGACCGGCGACGGGCTCACGGTGCGCATCGAGGGCGTCACGTTGGTCGGCGGGCACGCCGAGCTCGGGGCCGGGCTGCGCGTCGAGGGCGACAGCCGCGTGATCGTCGACGGGGGCGGCGCGCGCGACAACCACGGCGGGGCCGCCGGCGGGGCCGGGATCGGGATGGTCCGAGGCACGCTCGAACTGACCGGCGGCGACTGGCAAGACGCGCTGATCACGGGCTTCGCGACGGTGAACGCGCAGGGCGCGACGTTCAAGGGCGAGGTCCGGCTGCGGGAAGAAGGGGCGCTCGTCTGTGTGGGGTGTCGGCTCGACGGCG
>CAIUDO010000427.1 GCA_903897935.1 uncultured Pseudomonadota bacterium | reverse complement strand
CTCCGCCACCGCCGAACAGGTCCGGGGCGTAGTAGATGGTGTCGCAACCCAGCGGTGGGTTCGGCCCGTCGTAGACGTTCGGGTCGTACGGCGTGTCCGCGTAGTCCGCCATGAGCGACATGCTCGACGACACCGTGGCCCACGAGCTGTCGAGCACGTCGAGGCCGTCGTTGACGAAGTATTGGTTGGACGCACAGGCCGACCACGGCCCGCTGGTGTGCGGCGTGGCGGTGTCGAGGCGCGCCGTGATGATCCAGGTCTCTCCTGTGCTCGCGCTGTAGGCTGCGTGGTGCGGGCACGGCCCGAAGTCGTCGGCCGCGTTGCTGCAGGTGGCCGAGTAGTCCTTGTGGTGGACCTCCTCACCCGCCCAATTCCACTGGTAGACGTGGCGCTTGTCGATGATGGCCAGGATGCCGCCTTCGGCGTCGTCGCCCACGATCTCGGTGCCGGCGATGTCGGCTTCGGTCAGGCCGGTGGCGGCGTCGATGTCGTGGTACCAGGAGATGAACGGCACCATCCCGCCACCAGCCGCGACGTTCCGAAACACGTTGACGGCGATGAGGTACGACTTTTCCTCGGCGCAGTCCGTGGTGTCGACCAACACGTATCGGGTCTCGTACGCGGGAGCGCAGGGCTCGGAGCTGGGATCGCACATTGAGTCGGTGAGCGCGCCGTCGAGCGTGAGCGTGATCCCCGACAGCTCCGTGGGCAATGACGGCGTGCCGAGGGTAGCGATGGCGGCGTCGGCGTCGTCGGTCTCCACGCGGTACTGGTAGGTGACGCCCGGCTTGAAGTTCCACAGCGACTGAAGGCCGTCCGACTCCGGGGTCCAGGGGCCCCAGCGCCAGGCGCTGGTGCCCGTCGGCCGCACACCGATCCGGTACGCCGTCGCCGCGCCCGTGAGGTTCACGATACAATCGAAGCGCATCTGATTGTCCGCCTGAACAGCGCACGCGTGACCGGCGATGCCGGCTTCGGCAGGCGGTGCGAGCGCAACGGCACCGCAGACGCCAAGAAAGCCGGCTAAACGCCCATTATTTCGGCGGCCGGGGGGGTAAGCATTCGTTGCCTCCGGTGGACGATCACCGTCCGAGTTTTTAATACCCGATCCGCCCACTGATCTGCAACCGGAATTCGCGGGCCGTTCGGATCGTGGAAACCTCGGAAAGGCGCGCGAACTCGGTCGCGCCCGCCGGGTCCACTACGTCGACGCCGCGGAGCTCGACCGCAGGCATGCTCAGCCGTGAGACGACCGGCGCGGACGGCGCGTGGCTTGCTGTACGCCGACTTCGAGCAACACATGCTCGCCGACGGCGCGATCATCCCGCTCGGTTGGTTGACCGAGCGCGAGGCGGGCTTGGTGGTGGTCGACCGCGGCGCGGTGGAGGGCATCGTCGACTGGTCGACCGGGCACCTGCTGCCGGGCGCGCGGACGTTCCGGACGGTGCAGGTGGCGCCCCGGTCGGCGGAGTCGTCACGATAGCTTGCGTGGCGTCGGGGCGGGTGCCCGCGGCGTCGAGGTCACTCGTCCGCCACCCCGAACAGCACGTAGGCGACGCCGCCGTCTTCCTCGCCGAAGTAGACGACGGGGCTGGTGGCGACGATGTCGGTGGCGCCGTCCGCGTTCAGATCCGCTCCTGCGGCGAGCTCCCACCCGAGGCGGCCGGAGCTGTTGACGCCTTGGATGAGGTCAGCCTCGACGGACAAGTCGACGTACCCCGCGAACGGGCCGTTGATCGTATACAAGGCGCCTTGGTTGCAGTCCCCTAGGTCGCAATCGGGGCTGTACTCTGGCAACGTATAGTACGCGCTGCCGAGGGCGAGGTCGGAGATGCCGTCGTGGTCGACGTCGCCGCGGGACTCCACCGTCCAGATGCCTCCGTACCACGACACAGAGTCTTGCAGGACGGCCACGGCCTCCGCGAACACATTGACCGGTCGGTCGGCGGGCAGCGGCCCGGCGAGCACGTGCACGTACCCATAGTTCATGGAGGGCAGGCCGACGTCGTCGTGGCCATCGCCCGTCACGTCGCCGAGGTTTCGGATGTTGTACCCAGGCTCGAGCCAGGGGTCGTATTCCGGCGCGTCGAACCAGCCATAGAGGGCTCCGGCGTCGCGCCAGTCCACCTGACCGGAGTGGCGCTCGGTCGCGAGCACGAAGAAGTCGCCGTAGGACGGAAACCCACCGTGCCGCTGCAGCGCCAGGTCGGTGGCGCCGTCGCCGGTGACGTCCCCCAGGGACGTGCCGGTGACACCGGCGTATTCGCTGGGATCCATCACGTACGTGGTGGTGGCCTCGTCGAGCGAGGTGGTGGCGGGGCCGTACATCAAGTAGACGGCCGCGCCGAACTGCGTTGGGTGATCACTTAGACAGCCAAGCATGACCTCCGCGAGCCCGTCTCCATCCAGGTCTCCCGGCTGCACCCGCCCGGGCTCCATGCGGTAGCCGAACGGTGGGGTGCCGTACTGGTGGTAGCCGGTGCCGAGGTCCGTGTCGCCCGTGAGGGGCCCGGGGGCGAGGTAGGCGGTACCCGAGTACCCGATCGCTCCTTCGGCGTGGCCCTCCGTACCGCCAACCAGGTAATCCTCCACCCCGTCTCCGGTGGCGTCTCCCACGCGAACCGCACGGTTGATGTTCGCGTTCGCCCCACCATAAATGAGAAAGTCCGCGGTATCGGCACCTCGGTCGCCCGGGCCGATCGGGCCGAGAATCACGAAGACAACCCCAGTGTTCAACGTGACGTCTTCGGTGGGAACGTCGGCGTAGTTGCTACCAAGCAGCAAGTCCTGATACCCGTCCCCGTTGACGTCGGCGACGCCGAGGGCAGAGCCCAGATCATCCTTGACAGGCTCCACCCGGCCGAGGATGCGCGCCCCGTACACTTCGTAGATGTCCGCCCGCTCGCCATGGTCGTCGCAGTCGCTCGACCCCCCGTCGAGCACCGAGGCGGGGGCGTCTGGGCCTTCGTCCCACACCCCGTCGCAGTCGTCGTCCTGGCCGTTGCAGACGTCGTCGGCGCCGGGGTTCACGGCCGGGTCGGCCTCGTCGCAGTCGCCCGGGGAGGGGGCGGCGTCGGGCGGAGGCGGACAGGCGGCCGCGAGCTCTCCGTAGCCGTCGCCGTCGTCGTCGATCCAGGCGATGGTGGGCTCGTCGGCGAGCGAGCCGTCGCAGTCCTGGTCCACGCCGTCACACAGCTCGTCGGCGAACGGGTGGGCGGCTGGGTCGCCGTCGTCGCAGTCCCCGTCGACGCGCACGAGCCCGTCCGCTTCTTCGCACACGTCGACCGGCGCGTCGCCAAAGCCGTCGCCGTCGGCGTCGACGTAGCGGCGTCGCAGCGGGCAGGCGGTGTCGGTCTCGGTGGGCTCGGTCTCGGAGTCGGTCTCCGTCGGGGTGGGGGTGGGCGCCGCGCTGTCGGCCTGCTTGCCGGAGCACGCCGCGAACACGAGCACGGCCAGCAACGCGGCGCCCGGGTCCATCAGTTGCTCCCGAGGGTCTCGAGCGGGTACGCGCGGTACCAGCCCTTCACGCTCCCCGTCGAGCACGTTGCGGTGAGGGTCATCATCGCGGGCTCCGCGTGGCCTGTCGCGTCGTTGAGCTCGCTGACCATGCGCGGCTGGTTGCACAGCGCGAGCACGGAGTCTCCTTGCGTGCCCGGAACGACGCGGGCGCTGCCCAGGCCAGGGCAGCTTTGCGGGTTGCCATCGCGGTCGGTGACCACGAAGCTCGCGACGATCTCGGCGTTGCCTCCGGCGGCGTCGACGTCGAGGCGCAGCACACGCGACGGGTCGTCGTGCGACGTCTCGTGGTTGTTGTCGAGGAACTGAAGCAGGCCCTGGGCGTAGCGGAGGTCGTGCTGGTCCGAGAACTCTGCATCTCCCTCAATGAGCGGCAGGCCCGTGATCGGGTCGATGGGGATCGACACCGTGAACGCGCTGCCGCTCGCGTGGGGGCGGCTGCCCAGGTCCATGCCGTTGATCACCCAGTCGGCCTCACCGCCCACGAGCGCGGGATCGGCGAGCAGGGCGATCTCGTTGAAGTCCTTGAGGGACACGAGCGCGTAGGTGACCCCGCCCACGGTGTACGGCGTGATCGCGTTCATGTGCGTCCAATCAATCTCTCCGCCACCGCCGAACAGGTCCG
>CAIUDO010000426.1 GCA_903897935.1 uncultured Pseudomonadota bacterium | reverse complement strand
GACGCTGCAGCTCGTGGGATCGAGGAGGGTCGGACGCTCGGGCCGCGGACGCCCGCTGGAGCAGCAGGGCTCGCTCGTGGTGCAACCACGCCGCGAGCAGCGGGTGGCGACGCTCGATCAGGCGGGGGCCGATCTCGAGGGCGTCGTCGGTGGCGTGCTCCCGCCCGACGGACGCCCGGAGCATGGCGTGAAACCGTCCTTTTTCGAGCACGAGCTCCTCTTCGTCGATCGCCCAGCCGTTGCCAACGAGCCACCTGCGCAGCCATGCGGGCTCGTCGTCGGCGTGTGCGACGATCCACCTGGGGCGTGGGGCCGACGTGAGGATCGCCGCGATGCGCCGCGCGCCCATGCCGGCGAGGACGGCGCCGTCGACGTGGGCGAACGCGGTCAGGCCGTCGGCGACGACCCATCGCACCGACGGATCGGTGCCCGCGACTCGGTGCGGCATCCGCTCGACCGCGATCGCCCCCAACGCCGACGCGACGCGCCCGTGGTCCGCGCCGATGTCGACGACGAACCCGCCCCCGTGCGCCAACGCCACCAGCGCCTCCAGTCGCGTCACGACTCCGTCTCGCGACGACGCTTCGGGGCTTTGGCGGCGTCTTCCGTCGTGGTGCCTTCTCGCGGCAACGGCTCGTCGTCGGTCGCCGCGGGCCCCAGCGCGCGCGCCGCCCGCAACAGCGCGTCGAGGTCCTGGTCGTCGTCGATCCCGTCGCCCCACGAGGCGAGCGCGCCGGCGACCTCGGCCGCCGCGGAGCGCACCCTGGCGACGGCTTCGTCGACTTCGTCCCGTTTGCGACGGATTTCTTCGAGATCGGCGACCGTCCTCGCGACGCGGTCGCGCTCGACGTGGTCGCGTGTGTTGGCGAGGGCGGCGAGTCGTGTGCGGAGGGCCGGCAGATCGACCCACGCGAGCGCCTCGTCGCAGCGGCGTGCGAGGTCGGCGACGCTCTCCAGGTGGTCTTCCATGAGGCGCAGGCCGGTGCGGAGGTCGGTCGCCGCGGCCGCGGGCAGCTCGCGGGCGGCGAGGGAGCGCCTGAGCCGCGCGATGTCGGACATCGCCTCGCTCATCGCGGCGTCGTGGCCGAGGCGAACCCGAGCCTTTCGTACGGCGTCTCGCCCGACCGCGACGTCCGCGCGCGCGCGCGACCGCCGCGCCGTCACGAGCCCGATCCCGACGACGCCGACGAGCGCGAGGGCGAGCGCGATCGCGCCGGCGAACGGCAGCCCCCCGGTGAGCAGCGTGGCGACGCCAGTGGCGAGCAGCACCAACGGCACGGCGATCACCCCGAGCGCGATCACCCCAAACAAACAACCGTCTCCGCCGCCGACCACGCGCGGATTGAGGCGGGTCTGCTGGCCAATCCGGGTCGCCTCGGCGTTCGCGCGCGCGCGCGACGGGTGCGTAGACAACACGACCGGGACGCCGTCTTTTACGAGCTGCTCGATCGCGGACACGGGCAGGTTCGTCTCTCCGGCGATGGCGCTCCGCGCGGCAGGATCCGCGATCGCGAGCTGATCGGCCGCCAGCACCACGGCGACCCGCTCGGAGAGCGGCGCGGGCCCGTCGACGGTCACCTTCACGGCGCCAGGCTCGGCGTGCAGCCGTTGGCGCGGCGCCGGAGGTGGGAGCGCGCGGAGGTCCGGCGTTGGACCGGCTACGTTCAGCAGCAACGGCAACGCGCTGGCCCGCCGGCTCGGGTCACGGGCGAGCAGCGTGACGACGGCCTCGTCCAGCGCGGCAGGCACGCCGTGACGGAGCGTCGACGGGGGAGGCGGGTGGGCCCCCGCGGGGACGCGCCCGGTGAGCCACTCGTAGACGAGCACCCCGAGCCCGTACAGGCCAGCGGCGGCGTCTGGCGTGGCGCCTTGGAAGCTCTCCGGGGACGCCCGACGCGTGTCGTCGGGGAACAACCGGACCCGTGGGCGGCCGAGCGGGGCCAGGACCACGCGACCCTCCGGGTCGACGCCGAGGTCGTGTGGGGTCAACGCGCCGAACGTCGCGCCGCCCGCCGCGAGCACCGCGGGCAACAAGCGCGCCGCGACCGCGGCGATTCGGTCGGGGGGCAGG
>CAIUDO010000425.1 GCA_903897935.1 uncultured Pseudomonadota bacterium | reverse complement strand
TGTACACCGCCGGTTTGCCCGACCCTGACCTCGTGGTGCGCACGAGCGGCGAGGTGCGGTTGTCGAACTTCTTGTTGTGGCAGGTCGCCTACGCGGAGATCTTCGTCACCGACGTGCCGTGGCCGGAGTTCCGTCGGCCCGAGCTGGTCGCGGCGATCGAGGCGTTCGGAGCGCGGCAGCGCCGGTTCGGCAAGACGGGCGCCCAGGTGCGTACGTCGTGACCACACGCATCATCGCGGCGGTGGTCGGGCTGTTGGTGCTCATCCCTGCGTTGTGGTTCGGTGGCACCGTCGCGGTCGACGTCATCGCCGTCCTTGCGTTGTTGGTGAGCGTCGATGAGTACGCGCGCATGGCCGTCCCGACGGATCGGCTCGCCGCGATGGGCTGGATCGGGGCGTGGGTGCTCGTCATCGGTGCTGGCGCGCTCGTCGTCGGCGACGCCGCCGCGCTGCACCTCGGGGTGCTGTCCGTCGTCGCGTCGATGATGTTCGTCGCGGCGCGCCCGGGCCCCGACCTCGGCGTCGCGTCCGATCGGCTCGGCAGGCTCGTGCTCGGCATCATGTGGTTGTCGCTGCTCATCGCGCTCCCGCTCCTGCGTCGGCAACCCGATGGCTTGTCGTGGCTCACGCTCGCGCTCGTGATCCCCTGGCTCGGCGACACCGGCGCGTACTTCGCTGGGCGGGCCTTTGGAAAGACGCCGTTGCATCGTCGTGTCTCGCCGAAGAAGACCGTCGAGGGCATGGTCGGCGGGCTGGTCGCGACGGTCGCGGGGGTGTTCGTGATGCGGGCCATGGCGCTGCCCGACCTGAGCCCGGTCACTTGTGTGCTGCTCGGGACGACGCTCGGCTGCGCCGGGGTTCTCGGTGACCTCGCGGAGAGCCTGTTGAAGCGATCGTTTGACGTGAAGGACTCGGGGTGGATCATGCCGGGCCACGGCGGTCTGCTCGATCGGATCGACTCGGTGCTGTTCGTCGGTCCGTTGCTCTACGTGTACACTGTGTACGGAGGGCCTTGAGCATGGTGACCACGCTCGTCGCCGGCTTGGTGATGCTCGGCGTGCTCGTGGTCATCCACGAGTTCGGCCACTTCATCGTCGCCAAGGCGTTTGGTATGGAAGTCCCTGTGTTCTCGGTCGGGATGGGGCCGCGAGTGCTCGGGGTTCGCCTGGGCGGGACGGACTACCGCCTGTCGGCGCTGCCGGTCGGCGGGTACGTGCAGCTCGCCGGCGCGGACGCGTTCGGTGAAGAAGACGCCGACATCGACCCGATCGACTCGTTCCTCAAGCGTCCGGTCTGGCAGCGCCTGCTCGTGATGCTCGCCGGCCCGGTGTTCAACCTGCTGCTGCCTGTCGTCGTGTTCACCGCGGTGCTGATGGCCGGCGAGCCGCAAGTGGCGCCGTACGTGGGCATGGTCATGCCCGACTCCGCGGCAGAGGCGGTGGGGTTCCGACCCGGCGATCGGATCGTGGCGGTCGACGGCGCCGCGACCGAGGTCTGGAACGACCTGCCCGAGCTCATGGCGCCTGCGGCGGCGGGCGGGTCGGTCTCGGTGACCGTGGAGGGGGAGGCCGGCGCGTCGCGCACGATCCAGGTCTCAGGCCTGACGACGATGGAAGACGGCGTCGTCGACCTCGGCGGGTTCGGCTTCCGCACGAAGGGCGTCTCCACGAAGGTCGGCGTCGATGACTCGCGGTCGCCGGCGGGCCTCGCCGGCCTGCGCACCGGCGACGTGGTGTTGTCCGTCAACGGCGAGCCGGTCGCGACCTGGCACCAGATGCAGCGCGCGCTCGCGGGCCCCGGGCCCTTCGTTCTCGAGGTGGAGCGCGGCGACGAGCGGCCAAAGATCACGCTCGAACGAGGAGAAGGTGCGGGCGCTTCCGGCGGCACACGCGACGCGCTCGGCTTGTCCCCGATCAACGTCTTTGTGGGGGCCGTGACGGAGGGCGGGCGCGCCGAGCAGGCGGGGGTCCGGATCGGGGACCGGATGGTTTCGGTCGATGGTCAGGAGATTCGGGATTGGTCCGAGCTCCTCACGCTCGTCGGTAAGACGGCGGAGGACCACGCGGAGGGCTCGGAGCCGCGCGCGCTCACGCTGTTGGTGGTGCGCGACGGCGCGACCCTGCCGATCACGCTCGTGCCCGAGATGGTGCGCGAGGTCGTCGGCACGGGGGCGCGGTTCCGCCCGCTCATGGGCGTCGGTTGGTACAACGAGGCGTACGTCGCGCCGCCGACGGTGCGGAAGTACTACGGCCTGTTCGAGGCCGTGCCGGTCGCGCTCGGTCAGGTCCGCGAGCTGTTCGGGCACACGCTCGAGGTGCTCGGCAACCTGTTCACCGGTGAGCTCAAGCCTCAGGAGACGCTCGGCGGGCCCATCGAGATCTTTCGCGTTGCTGGAGAAGGCGCCAGTCGCGGCTTCTTCTCGTACGTTCAGATCCTCGCGACCATCAGCATCAGCCTCGGCATCGTCAACCTGCTGCCGATCCCCGTGCTCGATGGCGGGCACATCGTGTTGTACGTGATCGAGGCCGTGCGCGGCCGCCCGGTGTCGTTGGCGATCCGCGAGAAGATGCAGATGGTCGGGGTGCTCGCCCTGGCGGCGGTCATGCTGTTCGTCGCCGTGAACGACGTGAGTCGCTGGCTCTCGGAGTGACCGCTCGATGCGGGTGATCGCGGTGGACACAGCCGCTCCGGTGCTCGGCGTAGCGGCGTGGTCGGACGGGCTGTCGGCGTCGCGGAGCGCGCGCATCGTCCGTGGTGGGGAGGCGCTCATCGCGCCCTGGATCACCGAGGTGTGCGCGGAGCTCGGCTTCGTCCCTGCAGATCTCGACGGGGTCGTCGTGTCGACGGGCCCGGGGGCGTTCACTGGGCTGCGGGTCGGCGTGGCGGCCGCGTCCGGGCTGGCGGTGGCGGTCGGGGCGCCCGTCGTCGCGGTCGGCAGCTTGGAGGCGCGGGCGCGCGCGGTCGGCGTGGGGGCGCCCGTCCTGGCGTGGCTGGACGCGCGGAAGGGCCGCGCGTACGCTGCGGCGTTCGACGCCCACGGTGCGGCGGTGCACGCCGCCGCAGACGTCCTGCCCGAGGTCGCGATCGGGTGGATGGCGCCTGGCTTCGTCGCGGTCGGGGAGGGGGCGCTGGTGTGGCGCGACCTGGTGCTCGCCGCGGGCGGGTCCGTCGCCGTCGACGCCGACCTGCCCCCGGTGCGCTCGATGGCCGCTTGGGGCGCCGAACAGATCGCCTCCGGCGCGCACGGCGACGCGGGTGCGGTCGCGCCGCGCTACGTGCGCGCCCCGGACGCCGTGCCGGGCAAGGGGAGGCTGCGTTGACGCGCGTTGGAGTCGCAGGTGCCACGGGCGCGCTCGGCAAGGAGATCTTGGCCGTGCTCGCCGACGAGGACTGGGTCGGTGAGGTCGTGCCGTTGGCGAGCGCGCGGACGAGCACCGCCACGCTCGACTTCCGCGACGCCTCGGTCGCGGTCGACGTGCTCGACGAGCAGGCGATGGAGGACCTCGACGCCCTGGTGTTGGCGGTGCCCGCCGACGTCGCCGCGGTCTACGGTCCGCGTGCGCTCGGGGTGGGCCGGCCGGTCGTCGACGCGTCCGGCGCGTTCCCTGGCGCGCCGCTGTTCGTCCCGAGGGTCACCGCCGCGCCGACTCAGGGGCCCCGCGTCGTCGCGGTGCCTGGCCCGTCGGCGGCGTTGCTCGCGCGTTTACTGGCCCCGATCCGGGCGGCCGGCATCAGCGGTCCGGCCACGGCGACGGTCATGGTGCCGGCGTCGGCGAGCGGTCGGGACGGGGTCGACGAGCTGTCCCGGCAGGTCGTCGCGTTGTTCTCCAGCGGCACCCCGCCGCGCAAGGTGTTCCCGGACGGCCTCGCGTTCGACCTCTCGCCGGCCGTGGGCCCGCTGCGCGCGGACGGGTGGACCGACGACGAGGTGGCGGTGGCCGCGCAGGTGGTGCGACTGGTCCCGGGAGCGCCGGTGCACGTCACCCTGGTCCGGGTCCCGGTGTTCTCGGGCATCTCGGTGCAATTGTCGGTCGCCGGCGGCGCCGACTGGACGGTGCGCGGTGTAGAAGCGGCGCTGTTCGGCGCCGGCCTTCGCGGTCCGACCGCCGCGGGCGCCCGCGGGATCCCGCGCCCGCGTCGCGTCGAAGGGCAGCCCGCGCCGCGGTGGGGTCGGCTCCGCCGCTCGGACGACGGCGCCCTGCACGTGTGGGCGTCGGCGGACAACCTGCGCAGCTCGGCGGTCGCGCTCGTCGAGGCGTGCCGGCTCCTGGTGGGCGCCACCTCCGCTGACAGGATGTCCGACGCGTCCGACGACGACGACGACGCCTGACAGGCTGTCGCGCCGGCGCGACCTTACAGCGGCCCGCCGTGTGAGTGCTCTGATGAAACGCCGTCAATGCGCGGTCGGTGCGCTGCGTTGTGCGCGGCGACGTCGGATCGCGGGTGGTACGATTCTTGCTTGGCTGGCCAGCGGGGGTCCGGATGCTCAGCTTGTTGATGTCGGTCGCGGCCGCGGAGCCGCCGGATCGTCAGGTGGCGACCCTCGGGGACGCGTCGAGCGCCGCCGAGCACCTCTCGTTGTCCGACGACGGCACCGTGCTGGCGTACAGCGCCGGATCCGTTGGGTGGTTCCTAGACACTCAGCGATGGGCGCTGGCGTCGACGGCCGATTGCGCGGTCCGCGGCGCTGGAGCTGGGCCTGCCACCGCGGCCGGGGTGGAGGTGTGGGTCGGCTGCGATGACGGGACGATCCGAGGCTTCGAACTGGTTGGTGGCGCGCTGAGCCCGCTCACCGACGAGGCCGGCGCCGCGCGGGTGGTCACGGTTGGCTCGGTCGACATCATGGGCCTGTGGCACGAGCCGGCGTCCGGCGTCTGGTACCTGCTGGAGGGTGAGACCAGCCTCCTCGACCTGCACTCGTTCGACCCGGTCGGTGACACCGTCGACGGTCAGGCGGGCTACCCGCTGCAGCTTCCGTTCGATGGCTACGTGGACGCGACGGTCAGCAACGGCACGTTGTATGTCGCGCACGGCGGCGACGACGTGTCCCGCATGTTGCTCGGGGCGTCCGCGGCCACGGCGAACGTCACGCCGTTCGCCATCAGCATCGACGACATCGCCGCGAGCCCGAGCGGCGGGGTGTACGCCGTGGATGGAGCGGGCGTGCTCGCCGAGCACTCGTCGGTCGGCCAATACGTGGTGCTCGCGAGCGGCCTCGGCGCTCCGTCGGCGGTCGGAGCCGACGCTGACGACGGGTGGTTGGTGGTCGCGGGGGAGGGGGGCGCCGAAGCGTGGGAGCTGTCGGGGTCTGCCCTCGTGGGGACCGAACCGATCACGGCGTTCGACCTGGATGACAGCGTCGTCGATCTGGTGGCCGCGGGCGGGTACGCCTTCGGCGGGACGGCGTCGGGGGGCGTCGCCATCCTGACTGCGAACCCGTGGGTGTCCGGCCTCGTGGCGTCCCCGACCAAAGTGACGGAAGGTACGGTCGTCACCGTGTCGTTCGAGTCGGACACCGCGGGAGCGTTCGGCGTGTTCCTGGGCGGCGGACCGACCGGATCGGGCGATCTGCTCGCGGCTGGGGAGGCGGTCGAGGGCCCGCAGTCGGTCGACGTCACGGTCGGCAGCGGGTGGGCTGAGGGCGACGCCGACCTGTGGGTGTTGGTCACCGACCCGTCGCTCAACATCGGGTACGCTGCGACCACCGTGACCGTAGACAACCCGCCCGAGGCGCTCAACCTCGACCCCGACGCGCTCGGGTTCGGTGACGAGGCGTTGATCCTGCGGTTCGACGGCGCCACGGACGAGGATCTCTCGTCGTACGCCGTGTACGTCACCACCGAGGCGTTCACCGCCAAGGACTGGTCGGAGGGCGGCGGGCCGTCGTATGCCGGTCCGGACGACATCGTGGCGCCGATCGAGGTCCCGGCGGTGCCCGAGGAGCAGGTCGAGGTGTATATCGGGCCGCTCACGAACTACGTGACGTACTACGTGTCGGTTCGCGCGGTGGACACGTCTGGACTGGAGGGGCCGATGAGCCCGGTGTTGACCGAGTCGCCCAGGCCGACCTACGGGGCGGCGGATTTGGCGGGAGAGCCCGGCGGAATCAACTGCGACACGTCGGGGGCGCGTGGAGGTGTCTTGCTCGGCGTCGCGGCGCTGTTCGTTGCGGGCCGTCGTCGTCGTGCGGTCGGCGCAGTCCTGGCGGCGGCGGTGGTCGCGCCGGGGGTCGCCGCTGCCGAGCCGCGGGACCTGACGCCCGCACGCGGCAGCTTCGAGGTCGCGGTCGGGACGTTCGACTACTCGGACGCCAACATCGAGAAGGTCTACGGCGACGGGGTAGCGAGGTCCGTGCATGTCGAGGCCGGGCCGCAGCTGCTGCGGTTCCTCGAGATCGACCTCGGCGTCGGCTTCACACAGGCGACTGGCACGACGGTGGACGAGAACGGCCTGCAGAGCGCCGAGTTCACCAACCTCACCGTTGTGCCGCTGTCGCTCGGCGCGACGGGCCGCTTACACATCATCGATGACCAGCTCCTGGTGCCGTACGCCGGGATCGGCGTCGACGCGTTCTTCTGGCGTGAGAGCTGGGACGCTGGCTTCGGCGTCAAGGAGCGGGTGGTCGGCACCAAGCGGGGCAGCCACCTGACGGCGGGCATCGACCTGATGCTGGATCCGTTCGCGCCGGGGCGTGCGAGCTTGCTCGAGGCGCAGACCGGCATCAACGACAGCTACGTCGTGTTCGAGTGGCGGAAGCAGGTCAACGGGGTGGACTCGGGGCTGTCGCTGAGCGGTCAGACGCTGTTGATCGGTCTCAAGCTCGACTATTGACCGTGCGCCGGCTCCGACTGACGCTCGAGTACGACGGCGCCCCGTTCTGCGGATGGCAGCGCCAGCCCGACCGTCGATCGGTGCAAGGTGAGGTCGAAACTGCGCTGTACTCGATCCTCGGCCACGAGGTCACCCTGACGGGCAGCGGTCGGACCGACGCCGGCGTACACGCGCTCGGGCAGGTGGCCAGCTTCACCACGCCGACGGACCGGGCCGCGTCTGCCGTCCGCAACGGGCTCGACGCGCTGCTCCCCGCGGAGATCGCCTGCGTGCACGCCGAAGAGGTGCCGATCGCGTTCGACCCACGTAAGGACGCTCACTGGAAGCATTATCGCTACCGATGGGTCAACCGACCGTCTCGCTCGCCGCTGCGCGCGCGGCAAGCGGACCACGTACGGGGCCCGCTCGACGTCGCGGCGATGGCGTCCGCGGCGTCACACCTCGTCGGAACGCACGACTTCACGTCGTTCCGGGCCGTCGGCTCAAGCGTCGAGACGACCGTCCGGACGATCCTCAGCGCGCGTGTATCGGCGCACGACGACGAAGTCTGGCTCGACGTGGTGGGGACGGGGTTCTTGCGCCACATGGTGCGCATCGTTGCGGGCACGCTCGCGCAGGTGGGCGCAAAGCGCCGCCCTCCGGACGACCTGCGGGACGCGCTCGCCGCGATGGATCGTGCGCGCGCGGGCCCGACGGCGCCGCCGCACGGGCTGGTGCTCGTCGCGGTCGGCTACGCGGCGCGCCCCGACGACGGTTGACCGCCTGGAGGACGACCGATCGGCCAGTCCTCCTCTTCCACCTGCTCCTCGTCTTCTTCCTCGTCGCCGTCCGCGTCGTCGTCGTCGTCGTCGTCGTCATCGACGTCGTCGACCTCGCCGAGGCCGCCGTACTCGTCCTCTTCGTCCGCCGCGATGTCGGCGCCTTCCTCGTATGCGCCGGTGCGCCCGGACTTCGAGAGCAGGGCGCGGATGTCGCGCGCGGGGGCCTCACGCTGGTCGGCGTTGCACTCCGGGCACAACGGCGCCGGCCGAGCCAGGTCGTAGAACTTGGTTCCGCATTGGAAGCAGACGTAGCGCGTCCCGAGCTTCGCCTTGTCGATCATCAACGTCTCCGGGCAGGGCGGCGCTGTTTAGCAGGTGCTGCTGCGCGCGTCGACCACGCGTCGATCGGGCGGCAGAGGGGGCCCGGTCGCGCGTCGCGGGTTGACATCACCACGCGGCACCGATAGCGGGGGGGGCGCTCTTTCCCGGGTCGCGGCGTGCGCGTGCGACCGGTGTCCGCGGGGGATCCCCGCATGAGGAACTTGATGAACACGTACTCCGCCAAGCCTGGCGAGGTCGCCCACCGCTGGTACGTCGTCGACGCCAGCGGCCACAACCTCGGTCGTCTCGCCTCCCGCGTCGCAGAAGTGCTGCGCGGCAAGCACAAGCCCCAGTTCACGCCGCACGTCGATACCGGCGACTTCGTGATCGTGGTCAACGCCAGCAGCGTCAACCTCACGGGCCGCAAGCTCATGATCAAGCAGTACCACGCGTACTCCGGGTACCCGGGTGGCTTGAAGAGCGCCTCGGCGCTTCGTGTTCGGGCGGACGACCCGGACCGCATGATCCGTGAGGCGGTCAAGGGCATGCTGCCCAAGAACCGTCTCTCGCGGCAGGTCATCAAGAAGCTGAAGGTGTACGGTGGTCCGGACCACCCGCACCAGGCGCAGTCTCCCGAGCCCCTCCCCATCTCCCGTTGATCGGCACGGTCGGCGCGCATGACGCGCCGGCGGTCCTTCGAGGCACTTTAAATGGCGCGTAACGTCGTTCAGTTCTACGGTACCGGTCGTCGCAAGACGAGCACCGCGCGTGTCTTCCTCCGCCCCGGCAACGGGCGGGTCCTCATCAACGGCCGGCTCGTGGAGGAGTACTTCCCGCGCGCGGTCCTTCGGTCCGAGCTCCGGCGCCCGCTGGTGCTCACCGAGACGCACGAGCAGTTCGACGCGATCGTGACGGTCAAGGGCGGCGGCCACTCGGGTCAGGCGGGCGCGATTCGTCTCGGCATCGCGCGCGCGCTGCTCAAGTACAACCTCGCGCTCCGGGGCACGCTCAAGCCGGTCGGGTTTCTCACGCGCGACGCGCGCGAGGTCGAGCGTAAGAAGTACGGCCGCTCCGGCGCCCGCCGCAGCTTCCAGTTCTCGAAGCGCTAGAACGCCACGGGGCTCTGGCCCTCGCCGCATGTGCGCGGACCGGGCCCCTTCTTCCTGGGCCCGCGCGCCCGAAATGCTGCGGGGCTCGGGCACGGTGGTTCATCGTCCTCCGGCCGCCCGCGTCCGAGGGGCGCCGTCGTAGGGTCGCTGGTGCCCGCGCTCTGTTGTCGCGTGCGGCGCCGGTCGGTCTGCGGGCCGGTGGGGCGCTGACAAGTCGGTTCGAAGCGGCTTCGCGCGGTTTTCGCATCGGCTTGGCTTGCCGCGGACGTTGACCTTGCTACCGGGTTGCCGCCTCGGGTTGGCCAACCGGGCAGGGGAGCCTCCATGCGGAAGAAGTACATCTTCGTGACGGGCGGGGTGTTGTCGTCGCTCGGCAAGGGCGTGAGTGCTTCCGCGATCGCGGCGCTGCTCGAAGCGCGCGGCGTGCACGTCACCATGCTGAAGATGGACCCGTACATCAACGTGGATCCAGGCACGATGTCGCCGTACCAGCACGGTGAGGTGTTCGTCACGCACGACGGCGCGGAGACCGATCTGGACCTCGGCCACTACGAGCGCTTCACGCGCGGGCGGATGGTCCAGCGCAACAACTTCACGTCGGGCAGTGTCTACCAGCGCGTCATCGAGCGCGAGCGCAAGGGCGATTACCTGGGGCGAACCGTTCAGGTCATCCCGCACATCACGGACGAGATCAAGCGCCGCATCCACCTCGCGGCCGCGGACGCCGACCTCCTCATCGCCGAGGTGGGCGGCACCGTCGGCGACATCGAGAGCTTGCCGTTCCTCGAAGCGATCCGGCAGATGCGGCACGACGCGGGCGCTGGCGACGTGTTGTTCGTGCACGTCACCTTGGTGCCGTACATCAAGACCGCCGGCGAGCTGAAGACCAAGCCCACCCAGCACTCGGTCAAAGAGCTGCTTCAAGTCGGTATCCAGCCCGACATCCTGCTGTGTCGGTCCGATCGCGGCCTCCCGCGCGACATCAAGCAGAAGATCGCGAGCTTCTGCAACCTGCGCGACGTCGACGTGATCTCGGCAGCCGACGTGGACACGATCTACGCGCTGCCGCAGTGGTTCCAGCAGGAGGAGCTCGACGTTCGCATCTGTGAGAAGCTCGGGATCTGGGCTTCTTCTGCGCACATGGATCCGTGGCGCGACATCGTCGAGCGGGTTCGGGCGCCGGCAACGTCGGTGCGTATCGGGATCGTCGGGAAGTACGTGCACCTCGCCGACACCTACAAGAGCCTGAACGAAGCCCTGCTCCACGGTGGGATCGCCAACGACTGCAAGGTCGAGCTGGTCTACGTCGACTCCGAAGACGCCGCGAAGGTCGGCGGGCGACTCGCCGACGTCGACGGCGTGCTCGTGCCCGGCGGGTTCGGAGAGCGCGGTGTGGAGGGCAAGATCGACGCGATCCGCCGCGCGCGCGAGGGCAACGTCCCGTTCTTCGGCATCTGCCTCGGGTTGCAGCTCGCGGTCGTCGAGTTCGCGCGCAACGCGCTCCAGCTCGTCGGCGCGATGAGCCGCGAGTTCGACGCCGACCCGTCCCACCCCGTGATCGAGGTGATGAACGAGCAGCGCGAGGTCTCCAACAAGGGCGGCACCATGCGGCTCGGGGCGTACCCGTGCGACCTCGTCGCCGGCACCCGCGCGCACCGGATCTACGAGCGCGAGCGCATCGACGAGCGGCATCGTCATCGCTACGAGGTGAACCCGGCGTATCACCAGCGTATCAGCGATGGCGGCATGGTGATTTCCGGTTGGAGCCCCGACCGCAAGCTCGTCGAGGTGGTAGAGCTTCCGGACCACCCGTGGTTCGTCGCGTGCCAGTTTCACCCCGAGTTCGAGAGCCGTCCGCTCCGGCCGCATCCGCTGTTCGTCTCGTTCATCCGCGCCGCGTTGGTGCGGCGGCGCGAGCGGGCGTGATCGAGCGCTGGCTCACGATCGTGCCGCTGGCTGCTGGGTGCGCCGCGGGCGCCCCCGAGTGGGCGGCCGACGGGCCACCGTACGAAGGTGTGCGCATCGAGATCGGCGCGCCCGAGCCCGCGGTCCTCGAGCTCAAGGGGGCGTGGTTGTCCGACGACGGCGGCGGATCCGGGGTCGACGCGCACGCCGTCGTCCCTGGGGCGCCTCCGCTGGACGTCAGGGGCGCGCGCACCACGTGGGACTTCCGCGCCTCGGCCATGGTGTTCGAGGGGCAGGTCGTCGCGACGCGCGGCGATGTGCGGCTCACGTGTGATCGTCTCGAGGTGAGCTACGCCGGAGCGCGCATTCGAACTGCGATCGCGGCGGGCTCCGTCGAGGTTTCACGCGGCGCGCGCGTCGCCACGGGGGACTCGGCGGTGCTCACCGCCGACGACGGCAAGGTGGTGCTCACCGGCGACCCCCGGGTGAGCGATGGCCCGAACGTCCTGGAAGGAGCTTCCATCACGCTCTACCTCGACGACGAGAGGCTCGAGTGCGCGTCGTGTCGCCTCGTGGTCCAGGGCGCTGCGGTCGCGCCGCTCCGCCCATGAGCGCCATCCTCGAGGGTCTCGGCCTGACGCGGCGGTTCGGCTCCGTCGCGGCGGTTGGGGGCGTGGACATCGTCGTCGGGGCGGGGGAGGTCGTCGGGCTGCTCGGCGCCAACGGGGCCGGCAAGTCGACCACGTTCAAGCTGCTCGCTGGCCTCGAGCGGCCGGACGCCGGGTTGGTCCGGCTCGCTGGCGTCGACGTCACGAGCTGGCCGCTCCATCGCCGTGCCCGCGCGGGGCTCGGGTATCTACCACAACAAGCGAGCGTGCTGCCGCGCGCCAGCGCCCGGGACAACGTCATCTTGGCCCTCGACGCGGTCGGGCGTCCAACGTCCCACGCGGATGCCCTGCTCGAACAAGCCGGGCTCACCAAGGTCGCCGACCGGCCCGCCGGAGCGTTGTCGGGCGGCGAGCGGCGTCGCCTCGAGGTCGCGCGCTGCCTCGCGTTGGAGCCGAAGGTCGTGCTGATGGACGAGCCGTTTGCCGGCGTCGATCCGGCCCATGTGCGCGATATGCAGGGCCGCATCCGCGGGTTGGCCGCGGCCGGCATCGGCGTGCTGCTCACCGACCACGCGGTGCGCGAGGCGCTTCCCACGTGTGATCGAGCGTACATCCTCCATGATGGTGTCGTGCAGGTGGCGGGTACGCCCCACCAGGTCGCGGCCGATGAGCGGGCGCGCGCCCGCTACCTGGGGATGGACTTCCGGCTGGACGGGTGAGCCGCGCCGGGCCGCTTCGGGGCACGCATCGCGGAATCGTCGGCCCGTGGGCCGGCCTGCTTTACACCTCCGCGCGCGGACGTATAATGCTCAGCACCGGCACGGTGCGTGCGAAATAGTCAGGGGTATTGCTTCGGAACGCGTCAACGGCGGCGCTCGCCGGTGGGGGCATTCTCAGGTGTGGTGTAATCGAACGGCTCGGGGTCGCTGATGGGGTTGGATCTACGGCTCGACTTCAAGATGTCGCAGACCGTGGTGATGACACCGCGGCTGCAGCAGGCGATCAAGCTGCTTCAGTACAGCCACCTCGAGATGATCGACCACGTCCAGGAGGCCATCCTCGAGAACCCGACGCTCGAGGTCGTGCCCGACACGGATGACGGAGGAACCGCCGATCTCGAGGCGCTACGGAAGGACGAGGGCACGAAGGAGCGCAACGAGGTCTCGGATCAGACCAACGGCGCCGACGGCGACATCGATTGGGACAAGTTCCTCGGCTACCTGAAGGACGGGTCGTCGGGGCAAGGGCTCGGCGGCACGATGCACGACGAGCTGCCGCCCATCGAGACGAACCTCACCTACGGGCAGTCGCTCGCGGATCACCTGCTCTGGCAGCTCCAGATGGTCCGCTGCCTCGACGAGGAGCGCAGGGTCGCCCGAATCGTCATTCAAGACCTCGATCCTAGGGGATACTGCACCCAAACGCGCGAGGAGCTGGCCGGGGCGGCCCAGTGCAGCGTGGAGATCGTCGAAGATGCGCTCGCCGTCGTGCAGGCGCTGGATCCCATCGGTTGCGGCGCAGCAGACCTGCTCGATTGCCTGCTGATTCAGGCGAAGGGTCGGTTCCCGCACGACTCGAACTTCCCGCGCATCCTGCGCGATCACATGCACAACCTGGAGAAGCGAAACTACGCTGCGATCGCCAAGGATCTCGAGATCGACGTCGAGGACGTGATCGAGTACCACCGGATGATCAAGGACGACCTCGAGCCCGCGCCGGGGCGCGCGTTCACCGTCGATGAGCCGCGGTACATCACGCCCGACCTCTACGTCGAGAACCACGAAGGCGAGTGGGTGGTGGTCATCAACGAGGAGGGCATGCCCGACCTGCGGGTGAGCCGCTATTACCAGAAGATCTTGAGAGAGGCCTCGAAGAAAGACCGCGAGTACCTGATCGACAAGCTCAAGGGCGCCGAGTTCTTGATCAAGTCCATCAACAAACGTCGTCGCACGATCCGACGGGTGATGGAGAGCATCCTCAAGTTTCAAGGGGAGTTCTTCGAGCACGGGGCGTCGCGGCTGCGCCCGATGGTCCTCCAGGACGTCGCGGACGACATCGGCGTGCATATGAGCACCGTGTCGCGCGTCACGACCAACAAATACGTGCACACTACGCACGGGATCTTCGAGTTGAAGTACTTCTTCAGCGCCGGGCTGAACTGTGCGACCGGGGGAGACCTCGCGTCCGAAGCCATCAAAATGAAGATCAAGTCGCTGGTCGCGGCGGAGAACGGGAAGCGACCGCTGTCCGATCAGGCGATCGCGGACCTGCTCAATCGCGATGGTGTCAACATCGCGCGGCGCACCGTCGCCAAGTACCGCGAGGCGATGGGCGTCCTGCCCTCGTCACAGCGAAAGAGGATGTTCTGAACTACCGTTTCGTCGTCATTCAGCGCGCATTGCGCGGGCGATCGGTGTTGCCCCTCGGGTTGGCGGTGTGGCCGCGCCTCCCGGGGTTTCCCCGCGTGGCCGCATGGAGGTGTCCTGATGGGACTCACCGTCACGTTTCGCAACCTGAACGCTCGTGAAGAGGTCCGTCGCCGCGCGCTCGCGCTGTACGAGAAGGTCGAGCGCTTCGTGGACCCTGCGGCGGACGCCTCGTTGGTGCTCAGCGCCGAGCACGGGCGGGTGACGGCCGAGGTGACCATCCTCTCGCGTGGTACCTCGTTCACGGCGACGGCCGACGACGACGAGCTCCGCAGCGCGCTGGACCGCGCCATGCACACCATCGAGGAGCAGCTTCGTCGTGATCATGATCGCCGCACGGATCGGCGCGCTGGTCCCGAAGTTGTCGACGGGTTCGTCGCCTCCGAGTGAATCATGCCGGCGCGCCGCTGGCCGCCGCCACCGCGGTGGCCGGCGGCGGCTTGCACCGGCGACGACGCGCGTGTAAGGGTTGGCCCTTCGCGCCAGCAGCCGGGGCGCGCGATCGGCGCATCGCGCGTGCAGGGGCTCGTCGAGACTCCTGCACTATTGGCGTTCAACCTAGCTATCGCCAGAAACCGGGAGACAGTCGGAATGGCCCTCAAGAACTACCTCTTCACGTCCGAGTCCGTCACCGAGGGGCATCCGGACAAGATGTGCGACAACCTGTCCGACGCCGTGCTCGACGCCCACCTCGCGGTGGACCCGATGGCGCGCGTCGCGTGTGAGGCCGCCGTAAAGACGGGCTTCGTGCTGCTCGCTGGCGAGATCACCTCGCGGGCGCAGGTCGACTACCCGTCCATCGTTCGGCGCGTCGTCAAGGACATCGGCTTCACCGACACGTCGATGGGCTTCGATGGCAACACCTGCGCCATCTTCGTCGCGGTCGAGCAACAGAGCCCCGACATCGCGCAGGGCGTCAACGAGAACGAGGGCATGTACGCCGAGCAGGGCGCCGGCGACCAGGGCATGATGTTCGGGTACGCGTGCGACGAGACCGAGGCGTTGATGCCGATGAGCATCTATTACGCGCACCGGCTCACCGAGAAGCTGTCCTCGGTCCGTCGGACCGGCTTGCTCCCGTGGGTTCGCCCCGACGGCAAGACCCAGGTCACCGTCGAGTACCGCGACGGCGTGCCGGTCCGGGTCGACGCGGTCGTCGTCTCCACGCAGCACTCCGAGGCGATTGAATACGCGGACCTGCGCGAGTCGATCATCAAGGAAGTGATCGAGGCCACGATTCCGGCCCACCTGCTCGACGCGAACACCCGGTACTTCGTGAACCCGACCGGTCGGTTCGTCATCGGTGGCCCGATGGGCGACGCCGGCCTCACCGGCCGCAAGATCATCGTCGACACCTACGGCGGCCACGGCTCCCACGGCGGCGGCGCGTTCTCGGGCAAGGACCCCACGAAGGTCGATCGCTCGGCCGCGTACATGGGCCGCTACATCGCCAAGAACCTCGTCGCGTCGGGCGCCTGCAAGCGCGCGCTCGTTCAGCTGGCGTACGCGATCGGCGTCGCCGAGCCGGTGTCGGTCATGGTCGACACCTACGGGACCGGCAACGTGTCCGACGAGCGCCTCGGCGAGGCCGTTCGCGAGCTGTTCCCGACCAAGCCCGCGGCGTTGATCCGCCACCTCGAGCTGCGTCGGCCGATCTACCAGGCTACCGCGGCGCACGGTCACTTCGGTCGGCCCGGGTTCCGTTGGGAAGACACGGACCTCGCGGACCAGGTTCGCAGCTTCTTGAGCTAAGTCGCGTAGCGCGTCGGCCGCGACGGCGGCCTTCGCCGGAGGCACGCCGTGGGCAAGAACGCAGTCGCAGTCCTGACCCAGTCGACGGTTGGGCAGAAGGTGGTCATGGCGACCACCGGACTGATCATGGTGGGCTGGCTGGCCCTCCACATGTTCGGCAATCTCCTCGTCTTCGTGGGAAAGCACGAATTCGACGCCTACGCCGAGTGGATCCAGTCAGGCTTCGGCGCGTCACCGGAGTTCCTCTGGTTGATGCGTGTGTTCATGCTGGCGGCGATCGCGCTGCACATCCGTGCGGCGGTGGCGCTGACGGCCCGGAACCGGGCCGCGCGGCCGAACCGGTACGCGGGCGGCCACCAGCTCCGGCGCACTACCTACGCGGCGCGCTTCATGCTGCTCGGTGGCCTCGTGCTCCTCGCCTTCTTGGCGTTTCACCTTGCGCACCTGACGCTTGGGGTGCTGCACGAGCCTCTGCACGGGCAGGCGTTCGTGCGCGGCCAAGCGTACGACAACCTGATGGTCGGCCTCAGCAACCCGGTCGTCGCTGCGTTCTACATCGTCGCCAACCTGGCGCTCGGCGCCCACCTCTGGCACGGCGTCACCAGCGGCCTCCAGACCCTCGGCGTCAACCATCCTCGTTACGACGGGCTCAAGGCGGCCGCGGGGATCGCGGTACCTGGGCTGATCGTCGGGGGCAACATCCTGATCGCGCTCGGCGTCCTGCTTGGGGTCGCTGCGGCCTAGTCCGCACGGAGAATTCGATGGAGCTCCAATCTCGCGCACCCGAGGGGCCAATCGAGACCTCGTGGATGCGCCACCGTCAGGCGATCCGCTTGGTCAACCCGGCCAACAAGCGGAAGTACCACGTGATTGTGGTCGGCACCGGGCTCGCGGGCGCGTCGGCGTCGGCGACGCTCGCGCAGCTTGGCTACAACGTGTCGGCGTTCTGCTTCCAGGACAGCCCGCGGCGCGCGCACAGCATCGCGGCTCAGGGCGGCATCAACGCCGCAAAGAACTATCAGAACGACGGCGACAGCATCTATCGCCTGTTCTACGACACCGTGAAGGGTGGTGACTTCCGCGCGCGCGAACGGAACGTGTACCGACTGGCGCAGATCAGCGTCGACATCATCGACCAGTGCGTCGCGCAGGGGGTCCCGTTCGCGCGTGAGTACGGTGGTCTGCTGTCGAACCGGTCGTTCGGCGGCGCCCTCGTCTCGCGTACGTTCTACGCCCGCGGCCAGACGGGTCAGCAGCTCTTGATCGGAGCGTACCAAGCCTTGTCCGAGCAGATCGCGCTCGGAAAGGTGAAGATGCACCCCCGCACCGAGCTGCTCGACGTCGTCGTCGTCGACGGGCACGCGAAGGGCATCATCACGCGCGATCTTGTGACGGGCGCCATCCGCCGCCACGTCGCCGACGCCGTCGTGCTCGCGACCGGCGGGTACGGCAACGTCTTCTACCTGTCTACCAACGCCAAGGGCTGCAACGTCACGGCGACCTGGCGCGCGTACAAGCGGGGCGCCGGCTTCGCGAACCCGTGCTTCACCCAGATTCATCCGACGTGCATCCCGGTGTTCGGCGACCACCAGAGCAAGCTCACCTTGATGAGCGAGTCGCTGCGGAACGACGGTCGCGTGTGGGTCCCGAAGCGGGTCGGCGACATTCGGCCGGCGAACCAGATCCCCGAGGAGGAGCGCGACTATTACCTCGAGCGGATGTACCCGACGTTCGGCAACCTGGTGCCGCGCGACGTCGCGTCGCGGGCCGCCAAGCGGATGTGCGACGAAGGGCACACCGTCGTCAACGGTGGTCTTGGGGTCTTCCTGGACTTCCGTGAGGCGATCCAGCGGCTCGGGCGCAAGGTCGTCGACGATCGGTACGGCAACCTGTTCGAGATGTACGAGCGAATCACGGGCGAAAGCCCGTTCGAGACGCCGATGAAGATCTACCCTGCCATCCATTACACGATGGGTGGGTTGTGGGTTGATTACAACCTCATGAGCACGGTGAACGGACTGTACGTGATCGGGGAGGCCAACTTCTCTGATCATGGCGCGAACCGGCTCGGCGCAAGCGCCCTCATGCAGGGGTTGGCCGACGGTTACTTCGTCCTGCCGTACACCATCGGCGACTACCTCGCGACGCAGAAGGCTGGCGGCGCGTCGGTCGACCACGCGGCGTTCGCGGACGCGGAGCGCGAGGTGAAGGCCCGTATCGATCGGCTGGTGTCGACGCGCGGGAAGACCAGCGCGGACACGTTCCACCGTGAGGTCGGGCAGCTCGTGTGGGACAAGTGCGGCATGGCCCGCACGCGCGAGGGTCTGCGCGAGGCGATCGCCAAGATCCCGGAGATTCGCGAGCGGTTCTGGCGGGACGTGTCGGTGCCGGGTTCCGGCGCGACCACGAATCAGGCGTTGGAGCGCGCCGGCCGGGTCGCCGACTTCCTGGAGTTCGCAGAGGTGATGTGCCGCGACGCGCTCGAGCGAGAAGAGAGCTGCGGAGGGCACTTCCGCGAAGAGTACCAGACGCCGGACGGCGAGGCCCTTCGCGACGACGTGGCGTTCGCCCACAGCGCGGTGTGGGCGTACGATGGGCCGGATCGGCCGGCGGTTCGTCACACCGAGCAGCTCCAGTTCGACTACGTCAAGCCATCCCAGCGGAGCTACAAGTAATGAAGGTCAACGTCAGGGTGTGGCGCCAGAGCGGGCCGGACGCGCAAGGGGCGTTCGAGGACTTCTCGGGAGTCGACGTACTCCCGGACATGTCCTTCCTCGAGATGCTCGACGTGATCAACGTGAAGCTCGAGGCGAGCGGCTCCGAGCCGGTGTGCTTCGACAGCGACTGCCGGGAGGGCATCTGCGGCTCGTGCGGCGCCGTTGTCAACGGCGAAGCGCACGGCCCCGGCACGCGCAGCACGCTGTGCCAGGTGCACATGCGGTCGTTCAAGGACGGCGACACGATCACGGTCGAGCCGTTCCGGGCGAAGGCGTTCCCGGTGATTCGCGACCTGATGGTCGACCGCAGCGCGTTCGACAAGATCATCCAGGCGGGCGGCTTCATCACTGCCCGCACCGGTTCGGCGCCGGAGGCCAACGCGGCGCCGATCGGCAAGCAGGTGGCCGACGAAGCGTTCGACGCCGCCACGTGTATCGGCTGCGGCGCTTGCGTCGCCGCGTGCCCGAACGCGTCGGCGATGTTGTTCGTATCCGCCAAGGTCAGCCACCTCGGCATGCTCCCGCAGGGCCAGCCGCAGCGCCTGGCGCGCGTCGAAGACATGGTGGCGGCGATGGACGCGGCTGGTTTTGGCGCGTGCAGCAACCACGGCGAGTGTGAGGCGGCTTGCCCGAAGGGCATCTCGCTCAAGTTCATCGCGCGGTTGAATCAGGATCTCGTACAAGCGGCGTTTACCCGTCGTTCGTAGCGCCCGTACGGGCCCAACGGCGGCTGCGGGGGCGTCTTGCTTAGGCGCGCGCACCGCACTAATCGGGTGGCCGCGCGTCGGTTGCCCGGTCGCGCGGCACCGGGCGGCCTCGCCCCACACAGGAATGATCACATGTCGGACGCTCCGAAGGTCTTGTTCGAGATCACCGCCGACAAGCTCAACACTGGGCTTCGCGGGTTTCCGGTTGGCACGTGTCGCACCTCCGCGGTCGACCCCGAGCTTGGCGTCACGTACGTCGGCTACCCGATCGAAGATTTGGCGCACCGTGAGCCCGAGGAGATGGTCTACCTGCTCGTGCACCGCGCGCTCCCGACCCCCGAGGAGCTCTCGGCGTTCAAGGCCAACCTCGCCGCCCGCCGCGGCGTAGACCCGAAGGTGATGGCGTTCCTCAAGGGCATGCCCAAGGAAGGGCACCCGATGGAGTGGCTCATCGCCGGTCTGGTGCTGCTCGGCATGACCTCGAAGACGGGCAGCTGGTCGGAGGACGCGCTCAACCTCATCGCGCGGTCCCCAGAGCTCATCGCCGGCATCTTCCGCGTTCGCGAAGGGTGGGGCGAGCCGATCCCGTCCGACCCGAGCCTCAGCCTGATCGATGACTTCGTGCACATGCTCGGCGTCCCCGGCGGCGATCCGGCGCGGCTTTCGAAGATGCTCTCCGTGTTCTACGTGCTGCACCTCGACCACGGCGGCGGCAACCTGTCGACGTTCGTGGGCAAGGCGGTCGCGTCGAGCCACGCGGACGTGTACGCGTCGATGGCCGCCGCGATGGCCGGGCTCTACGGCCCGCTGCACGGTCGGGCGAACCAGGACTGCTTGGCGTTGGTCCAGCGCGTCCCGAGCGACGACCCGGCCGAGGTCGAGGCGTTCGTTCGCGCCGAGCTGGCGCGCGGCGAGAAGATCTACGGGTTCGGGCACGCCGTCTTGCGCGCCGAAGACCCCCGTGCCCGCATCCAGTACGCGCTCGGCGCCGAGCTGTGCCCGGATGATCCGCTGTTCAAGGTCGCCGTCGTGCTGCGCAAGGTGGCCGTCGGGGTGCTGTCGAGCATCGACAAGGTGTCGAACCCGTACCCGAACGTCGACGCCGTGAGCGGCACCCTGCTCAACGCGCACGGTCTCACCGATCCCGAGTACTACACGGTGTTGTTCGGGCTCGCCCGGATCGTCGGTATCGCCGCGCAGATCGTCGAGGAGCGTGTCGCGTTCCGCGGGGGCAAGGGCGTGCCCATCTACCGGCCGAAGTTCGTCGCCGAGAGCCAGCCGCCGCGGCGCTTGCAGAGCTGAACCCAACCGGGCGCGGTCCATCGGCGCGCTCGAATCGATGTACGACCACGCGCGTGAGCGGCGGCGCCGCTTCGCAGCTGACGATGCGATTCAGGAGCGACGGTGAAAATCCACGAGTACCAGGCCAAGACGATCCTGCGCCGCTACGGCGTCGCGGTCCCCGAGGGGAAGGTCGCGTCCACGGTTGACGAAGCGGTGGCGGCTGCGCGTGAGCTCGGCGGCAACATCTGCGTCGTCAAGTCACAGATCCACGCCGGTGGGCGTGGCAAGGGCCGCTTCTTTGGTGAAGTGCCCGACGCGGAGGTCGCGCTCGCGGCGGCGGGCCACCCGGCGCCTGGGCCCGGTGGCGTTCGCCTCGCGAAGAGCCTCGACGACGTCGCGCGCCACGCGGCGTCGATGCTCGGTCGCACGCTCGTCACCAAGCAGACGGGCCCCGAGGGCAAGGTCGTCGGGCACGTCTACATCGAGGCGGGCTGCGACATCGCGCGGGAGCTGTACCTCGGCGTGCTGCTGGATCGGGCCACGAGCAAGCTCGTCGTCATGGCCAGCACCGAGGGCGGCACGGAGATCGAGGAGGTCGCGCACCACACCCCGGAGAAGATCCTCAAGGTGTGGGTCGATCCGCTCGTGGGCCTCGGCGCCTGGCAGGCGCGTCAGATCGCGTTCGGCCTCGGCCTCAGCGGCAAGGCGGTCAACAAGGCCGTAGCGTTCATGCAGGCGTTGTACCGTTGTTACCTCGAGACGGACGCGTCCATGGTCGAGATCAACCCGCTCGTCGTCACCGGCTCGGGCGACATCATCGCGCTCGACTGCAAGATGGCGTTCGACGACAACGCGATGTACCGGCACGCCGACCTCGAGTCGCTGCGTGACCTGGCCGAGGAGGACCCGTCCGAGGTCGCGGCCGGGAAGTTCGCTTTGTCCTACGTGAAGCTCGACGGCGAGATCGGCTGCATGGTCAACGGCGCCGGCCTCGCGATGGCGACGATGGACATCATCAAGTTCAAGGGGGGCCAACCGGCGAACTTCCTGGACGTCGGTGGCGGCGCCACCCAGGAGGCCGTCGCGGCCGCGTTCCGCATCATCACCGCGGATCCGAACGTGAAGTGCATCCTCGTCAACATCTTCGGCGGCATCATGAAGTGCGACGTCATCGCGAACGGCGTCATCGCCGCGGTGCACGAGGTCGGGCTCAAGGTGCCGCTCGTCGTGCGTCTCGCCGGGACGAACGTGGATCTTGGCAGGAAGCTGCTCGCGGAGTCCGGCCTGGACATCATCTCGGCGGGCGATCTGAACGAGGCGGCGGAAGCCGCCGTTGCAGCGGTCCGGTAAGGGGGAACGATGTCGATCCTGGTCAATTCCGATACGCGTCTCCTCTGCCAGGGCATCACCGGGCGCTCGGGTGCGTTCCACGCGAAGCAGATGCTCGAGTACGGCACCAACCTGGTCGGCGGCATCGTGCCCGGCCGCGGTGGTGAGCTGTTCGAGGGTCGGGTGCCGATCTTCGACACCGTGGCGCAGGCCAAGGCGGCGACCGGCGCCAACGCGTCGGTGGTGTTCGTGCCGCCGCCGTTCGCTGCCGACTCCATCCTCGAGGCGTTCGACGCCGAGATCGAGCTCGTCGTCGCGATCACCGAGGGCATCCCGGTGCGCGACATGTTGCCGGTCGCAGCACGTCTCGGTGGTAAGTCTCGGTTGATCGGTCCGAACTGCCCCGGTGTCATCACGCCCGAGCAGTGCAAGATCGGCATCATGCCAGGGCACATCCACCGCCCAGGCCCGGTCGGCGTGCTCAGCCGCTCCGGCACCCTCACGTACGAGGCCGTCGGCCAGACGTCGGCGCTCGGCCTGGGGCAGTCGAGCTGCGTCGGCATCGGCGGGGACCCGATCATCGGCACCCGCTTCATCGACGTCTTGCGCTTGTTCAACGACGACCCGGCCACCGAGTGCGTCATCATGATCGGTGAGATCGGGGGTTCGGCCGAAGAAGAGGCCGCCGCTTGGATCAAGGCGAACATGAAGAAGCCGGTCGTTGGCTTCATCGCCGGCTCTACGGCGCCTCCCGGCCGCCGGATGGGCCACGCCGGCGCGATCATCTCCGGCGGGGAAGGCACTGCCGAGACGAAGTTCGCCGCGCTGGAGGAGGCGGGTGTGTTCATCTGCCGCAGCCCTGCGGATCTCGGCAAGCGCGCGAAAGAGGCCCTCGGCGCCTGAGCTTCGGGGGGCGGTGCGGCCGGCTCGTTGCCCACCACCACGGACGCGTTAACGGCGCGGCCCTTGGAGGGACGACGTGGCCGTACAACAGACCTTTTCGATCATCAAGCCCGACGCGACCGAGCGCAACCTCGTAGGGAAGATCATCGCCCGCTTCGAAGAAGAGGGCCTGCGCGTGGTCGCGATCCGCAAGACGCAGCTCTCGCTCCGCGAGGCCGAGGGCTTCTACGCGGTCCACCGCGAGCGGAAGTTCTTCGGTGAGCTGTGCGCCTACATGGCGTCGTCGCCGTGCGTGCTGCTGGTGCTCGAGGGCGAAGACGCGGTGCTCCGCAACCGCGAGATCATGGGCGCTACCGACCCGGCCGACGCGGCGCCGAACACGCTGCGCGCGCTGTACGCGCTGGACAAGGGCCGCAACAGCGTGCACGGGTCGGACAGCCCGGAGAACGCTGCGATCGAGATCGCGTACTTCTTCCGCGGCACCGAGCTGCACTAAAGACCTGTCGGGCGTGGCGCGCACGCCCGTTAGGTTCCTCCCAGCTCGCGAAGCGAGCGGTGCCGATGCCCGTGCCCGTCGTTCGAGGGGCGCCGTGAGCGGCGCAGGCGATCGCTGTCTGCCGACCCGCTCGCCGCGCCGCGCTATGCTCCACGCCCGGAGGGTGGATGAAGAACGGTGGGCACCACCTGTCGCTGGGGTTGAGCCAGGAGCTTTGGAACGACCTGCTCTCTGCGGCGCTCCCAATCGAGCTGTCGCAGGGCGCGTTCGAGTTGACCGAGCAGCTCCGGGCCGCCGCGCGCCAGCTGCAGGTCAAGGAGCGCGTCGCTGGGCTGCTGGAAGATCGAAGCCCCGACGACCCGCTGGTGCGGGTGCGGGATCGGGCGCGCGCGGTCTGGCGGGTGCGTCGCGAGTCCGTCTACCAGCGCGTCAACGAGGTGATTCGCGTCGAAGGCACCTGGCGGGTGTCGATCGACGACCTCGGCACGCAGTTTCGGTACGGGCGCCAGCGGGTCTCCGCCGATGCGTTCGTGAAGGGCGTGGCTGAGGGTCGCCTGCTGCTCCTGCGTGAGAACGTAGAGATCCCCTTCACGATCGAGAAGCGGCTCGGCGTCTCCGTGACCCTCGGCGACATCCACTACGATGCGGGGCGCGAGGCCGTCATCGGCTCCCTGGGCGACCTCGGCTTGCACGTCGGCGACGGCGTCGTCTTCCAGTTGTTGGGGCGGCTCGGCGAGTACCTGCTCGAGCAGCAGCTCCCGCGGGTGAACCCGGTGCCGATCCTCAAGCGCGAGCAGGTCGACGAGATGGTCGGCGGGATGGGCGGCGCACTGAAGATGAAGATGGGCGTGTCGGACTTGGAGCTGATCGTCGACGAAGACGAGCTCGCGCTTCGGGTCCGGTTCGGGTTCTCGCAGCTCCAGCTCACCGATCGTCGGGCTGGAGCGGACTGACGTGTCGCTCCACCCGGCTGGGGCGTCGCCGCGCGTAGACCTTGGCCTCGTCGGTGTGCTCGTGACGATGGCGCCCGCGTGGTGGCTGTTCGCGCGGCCGTCCGTGAGCGACGGGACGGGCATCGCGGCGCTCACCATCGGCCTCGGCTTCGCGGTGGCCGGGGCGCTCACGCGGCGTGGGTGGCCGCTTGCGCGGTGGTTGGTCGCCGCGTTGGTCGGCGTCGCCGCTCTGTACGCGGCGTTCACGCACATGGACGCGCCTGGGTTCGTGCTGGCGACGTGGCTGGTGCTGGTGATGGTGGTAGCGACGGCGTTCCCGACGACCCCACGGGTCGGTCCTCCGGCGGCGGCGGTGCTGGGCGCAGCGAGCGTCGCGACCGTGGCGCTGGTGTTCGGGGGCGTCGGCGGGGCGTCGCACGCGCTGACCTGGTTCGCGTTCGGGCTGACCGCGCTGGCGCCGGTCGGGATCGCCGCGTGGACCGGCTACGCGGCGCACCTGTCGACGTCGCGGCTGTTGGTGTCGGCGGGCTGCGCGGGCGCTGCAGGGTTCGCGGCCGCGGTGGGGGAGGTCGGCGTCGCGACCGGCCTCGCGCTCGTGCCGCCGCTGGTGCTGGTGCGCGACCTCGACGCGTTGCCGGACGGGTTGAAGGACGTGGTCGGCGTCCTGCTGCAACGGCCGGCGGCGATGCTGGTGGGCTCGTTCGCCGCGTTGTGTGTGCTCGGGACTGCGGTGTTGTCGTTGCCGGCGGCGCACGCCGGCGACCCGATCGAGGTGGTCGACGCGGCGTTCACCGCGGTGAGCGCAGCCTGTGTGACCGGGCTCGGCGTGCGCGACACCGGGGGCGATTTCTCGTGGTTCGGGCAGTTCGTGCTGTTGGTGCTCATCCAGGTCGGTGGGCTCGGCATCATGACGTTCGCGGGCGTCGGGTTGTTGTGGGCGGGCCGGCGCATGACGATCCGCGAGGAGCGCGCCACCGTCGGGGCCGTCGGCGGGTGGTCGCGGCTCGACGTGCGCGGGGCGCTGAGGCGGGTGCTGTGGATCACGCTCGGTGCGGAGGCGGTCGGGGCGATCGCGCTGTTCGTCCGGTTCGTCTCTGGCGGCGAAGCGGCGTTCTCGGCGGCGTGGCGCGCGGTGTTCACCTCGATCTCCGCGTTCTGCAACGCCGGGTTCGCGCTCCAGAGCGACAGCATGGTCGGGTACGCCGACGATCCGTTCGTGCTCGGCGTGGTCGGTGGGCTGGTCATCGTGGGTGGGCTCGGGCCGGCGGTGGTCGCCGACCTTCCGGCGCTGATGCGTGGCCAGCCTGTGTCGTTGCATAGCCGGTACGTCACTTTTGCGTCGCTCGGGCTCGTCTTGGCAGGCGGGTTCGTGTTCCTGGTGCTCGAGTGGTCGCACCAGCTCGGCGCGATGCCGATCGGGCACCGGGTCACGAACGCGCTGTTTCAGTCGATCATCCTGCGGACGGCGGGGTTCAATTCGGTCGACATCGGCGCGCTGCAGCCCGCGACCTGGACCCTATGCATCATCCTGATGTTCATCGGGGGAGCGCCGGGCTCGACCGCGGGCGGCGTCAAGGTGACGGCGGCGGGGGTGCTCGCCTTGTCGGTGTGGGCCACGCTGCGGAGGGCGGGGCGCCCGGTCGTGTTGGGGCGGCGGCTCGGCGCTCAGAGCGTGCACGAGGCGCTCGCGATCTGCTCCGCCGGCGCGCTCATGCTCGTGCTTGGGTTGGTCGCCCTGCAGTTGACGCAGCCTGTCCCGGTCGACCTGCTGCTGTTCGAGGCGGTGAGCGCGCTCGGCACCGTCGGCCTGACCGCGGGCGCCACGGCAAAGCTCGACGCCGTGGGAAAGGTGATCGTGATGGGGTTGATGTTCGCGGGTCGTGTCGGCCCGCTGTCGTTGTTGGCGTTGTTGTCCGAAGAGTCGGACGACGCCGCGGCGACCGCGCCCGACGGCACGTTGACGATCGGCTGAGTCGGAGGGGAACTTTGGTCAAACAGATCGTGGTGCTCGGGCTTGGGCAGTTCGGGATGGCGCTCGCCAGGGCGCTCGCCGGGCGCGGCGTCGAGGTCATCGCGGTGGACCGGCGAGCCGACCGCGTCAACGAAGCGGCGGAGTTCTGCGCCGACGCCGTGCGCATCGACGCGACGGATGAGGACCAGCTCGCGCGCCTCGCCCCCGCCGGCCGCGACGTGTGCGTGTGCGCAATCGGCGACGAGAACCGCGAGGCCTCGATCGTGGTGACTGCGCTCCTCAAACAGCTTGGAGCGCCGCGGATCATCGCTCGGGCGACCGACCCGCTGCACCAGCGCATCCTCACCGCGGTCGGGGCCCACGAGGTGGTCAACCCGGAGCGCAGCTACGGCGAGCGGTTCGCCGCGCGCATCGCCCAGCGCGGGGCCCTCGACGAGGTGCCGATCGGAGACGGCGTTGTGCTCACCGAGCTGGTCGCGCCGGAGGTGCTGGTCGGCCACACGCTCGCCGCGGTCGCCCTCCCGAAGCGCTTCCACCTCGTGGTCGTCGCGGTGCGGCGGGGGTCGGAGGGCAGCGGCCAGCGCACGGTGTTGCCGTCTGGTGAGCTGCGCATCGAGCCGGGCGACGTCCTGCTCGTCGTCGGGGCGCCGGGCGCGGCGGCGACCATGTCCGAGCGCTTGTGATGCGGCTCCGTTCCGAAGTCTCGCTTGGCCTGGCCCTCCTCCTGATCCTGCAGGTGGTGACCTCGTTCTCCGCCATCTTCCTGCTCGATCGCGTGACGCCGGCCACCGCCGACCTGCTCGCGGAGAACGACGCGTCGCTCGCTGCGATCGAAGACGTGCTCGTGGGCCTGCTGATGGACGACCACGCGGCGGGGCGGGCGCGGGCGCGCGACGGCTTGCAGCGCGCGCGCGACAACATCACCGAGGATGGCGAACGCGCGCCGCTCCAGGCGTTGGGGGAGGCCCTGCCGGACGCGTTCGACGGCGACAAGGGTGCCCGCGCCGTGGTCATCGACGCGGCCGCCGCCGTGACGGCCACCAACCGAGAGGCGATGCGGCGCGCCAACGCCGAGACCCTCCGCTTGGGGGCCACCGGGAGCTGGGCCGCCGCGATCCTGGGCATCACCGGGTTCGTCGTCGGCGTGGTGGTCGCGCGGCGCCTCCAGGGGCGGGTGGTCGCGCCGGTCGTCGACCTCGCGTCCACGCTCGCGCGGGTGCGTGTCGGGGAAGAGGGCTTGCGCTGCAGCCCGCAGCCCGGCCCGCGTGAGCTTCGGCAGCTCGCCGAGCACGTCACGTGGCTGATCGATCGGGCGCAACAGCCGCCGCCGCCTGCGCCGTCCGTGCGGGACCGGCAGATCATCGTCGCGCTGCTCGATCGCGTCTCGGGGCCGGCGGCGATCGTCGGGGCCGCGGGCGCGGTGGTGGCGTGCAACGCGGCCGCCCTGGCGCGCCTGGACCGGGCCGCGATCGTCGCGGCGCTCGACGGCGCTCCGAGCGGGTGGCGCGCCGAGCCGCTCGACGCCGACCTGTGGCTGGTCGTCGCGACCGAGGTCAGCGGCGCGCGCACCAAGCCGTGATCGGCGCGAAGTAGAACTCCTTCCAGCCGGACGCGTAGCGTGCGCCCTGGCCTTCCGGGATGTTCGTGTG
>CAIUDO010000424.1 GCA_903897935.1 uncultured Pseudomonadota bacterium | reverse complement strand
CGGCGGGGGCGGCGGCGGCTCGACCTTCGCGACCGACGGGGGCACATCGGGCGCTCGCTCCGGGGCCTCGCCGCCGCCACCATCGCTCGGCGGATCGCGCGGAGCCTCGACGCGGCTCGCGACCTCACGGGGCGGCTCCGGCGGGGGCGCGGGCGCTTCGAGGCGGCCCGTGTAGGCGGACAAGCCCGTGAACGGCGAGAACGCCGCGGTGGGCTGCAGGTCCCACCCGACCCGGAGGTTCGACGGGACGGGCATGCCCTTGCTGTCGCGCGCAGGCTCGGGCGAGACGGTGACACCGCCGACGCGGCACCCCACCCAGCCGTCCGCGCACGGATACACGGGGAACAGCGGGCTGAAATCAGCCCACGACGCCGCGAGCGCGAGCGGAGCCCACAGGAACGGCACGGCCAACGAGCCCGCGGCCCCGGCCAACAACACGCGCTTCCATGCGACCATCTGCGACACCTTAGCCTCCATCGACCGGTGCGCCGTCGATCGGCTTGTCACGCCCGAACTGGATGACCGGATCGTCCGCCTCGAGGTCCTCGCTGCTGAGGTCCATCTTCTGCAACGTCACCGGGACCACGTTCTTGCGCTTCTTGATGAGGTACACGAACCGCTGATTCATATAGCCGGGCGCCGAGATCTCGAACTCGACCTCCATCCCCTTCTCGAACACGATCTCAGAGCCGTCGGGCAGGTAGAGGATCGAGTCCGTCCACGAGCCGTCGAACGTGTTCACCGGGTGGCGGAACTGCTCCTCGGGGTGGCGGACCACCGCCGTCGGCACGGGCGATCCAGCCTCGTCGATCACCTTGATGGTGACGTCGATCCCCTCCGGCTCTTCGTCCTTCGCGCCCGCCGGGCCCGCCGCGAGCAGCAGCCCAACCGCCAGCACGCGTCGAAACGCTGATTTCATCGACCCTCCAGCCACGTGCGCAGCATGCCCGCCGGCGCCACGGTCTTGGCGGCGGCGGTCGCCTGCGCCGCGTCGAGACCCCTGGCCCCCGCGTGGGTTTCCAACGCGCCCGCCAACGTCTTCGCGGTCGCACGGTTCTTGGCCAAGGACGCCGCGGTGGCGAGGGCGTCGGCGAGGCCGTCCTGCGGTGCGCCCGCGGTCGCCAGATCGCGGAACAACGCCACACCCTCTTCGTCCCGACCCTCCGAGATCGCGACCATGGCGCGCGTCGCTTCGACGCGCCACGCCTGGCCCTCAGGGGGGAAGTCGATCGCGTCGAGCAGCCCGGCCGCGATGGTCGGCCGCCCGGCAGTGACCGCGCGACCCGCCCACACCAGCAGCAGATCGGACCGCCCCTCGGCGTCGCCCGGGAGCGCCTTGAGCAACTCTTCAGCAGCTTCGACGCCGACGTCGCGCTGGCCCAACGCATAAAGCGCGGTGGCCTCGGCGAGGCCGACCTGCACGTGGTCGGTGCTGTCGAGCATGCGCAGGTAACCATTGGCCGTGTCGCCGACGGCCCCGCCCGCCGCCGCGGCCGTTCCCAGCAGGCCCCGCGCTTCGTCCGTCTCGGAGTCGGCCAGGTGCACCTCGGCGGCGAGCAGGGCGCCCGCCGGGAGGCCAGAAGCCGCCCCGTGGGTACGGACCGCGTCGAGGTCACCCTTCTGCATCGCGACGATCGCGCGCCGCATCTTGACCTCGCCGACGCGCTCGCCGGCTTCAGCCTCGGCCGCGGCCAACAGGCTGTCGGCCCGCGCGAGGTCGCCGCTCAGCATGGCCACGTAGGCGGCCCCTTCCGCCGCGTACACCGACTTTGGGTGCTCGGCGAGCACCTGATCGTAGCTCGCCGCTGCTCCGGGCAGGTCGCCCGCGCGCAACAACGCGTCGCCCTGCGCGACGAGCGCGGGGTCGTCGGCGGCGGCCAGCAGCCCCTCGATGACGTCGCACCCGGTTCCCAACGCGAGGGCAGCGACCAGCCCCCACCCGATGACGCTCCGCATCCGAACCCCGCTGCCGGAGATCCCGGCAGTCACCCCACCATGCCACGATGCGGCCGACAGGACCACCCCGAACGCCGACGCTTTGTTGAAACAGAACGTTCCTACCCGCGCTTGGCTTAGCTGTGCTGCTCCGACGTGGGTTGACGCAGCACGGCGCGAGCGACCGGGACCCGACGTCCGACAAGCACATGGCTTGGCCACACAGCGAGCTCCGCGCGCGGCGAAGCCACGCGCGTGCCACGCTCACACCGGGTCGCTCGGGGCATCGATCGGGCTTCAGCGACGTTCGGGGCGTTGTTCCCGCTCGCGCTGGCTCCGTTCAGGCGCCCCGACCTACCTCAGACGCAGACACCGCCGCCGCTCGGACCGGCGTGCGGGCAGTGGGTCGCCGCGTCGCTGGAGGCGGCGTTCAGGTGGTACCAACGGCACTCGAGCGTGTTGCCGGCCTGGTCGCCCGGCGTGCCCATCTCCCAGCTCCCGCACTGCGTGTTGCAGTCAGCCTCGTCGGCGAACTCGGACAACGCGTCCGTGCAGGTGGTGGTGTACAGCGCGCAGAAGTCGGCGCAGGTCGCCATCTCGGTGCCGGTCGGCGCGGGCGTGCCCGTACCACCGCTGGTGTCATCCTTGCCACAAGCAACCAACGCGACGAGCGACGCCGCGAACAGGGCCAAGCGCATGCGAGCCTCCTACCGGGGGAAAAATTCCGGCGCCCCCTTATACCACGTCCCGTGAGACAAAACGCCGCGCCAGGAAAAGTTGTCGCAATCTGTCCACAACGGCTCGAAGCGGCGCTCACCCGCCGACGGGCACGAGCCCCAGCAGCGCCATCAGCGCGTCTTCCTCCTCGTCGAGCTCGGCGAAGAAGCGGTGCATCACGTAGTCCCGGTCCAACATCGTCGTGAGCTGTTCGTCCTCGCGCACACCCGCCGCCGCCAACGCGTCGCGAAACGACGGATCGTCGGGGTAGACGTAGATGATGCCGTCGCCGTCGAGCACTACGGAGGCGTCGTCGCGGTCGCGGATCCACAGCTCGTGCCGCGCGTCCTGGTAGACGAGCCGGCGGCAGCGCTCGATCGCGGTCG
>CAIUDO010000423.1 GCA_903897935.1 uncultured Pseudomonadota bacterium | reverse complement strand
GGTCCAAGTCGGCGTTCGGCGTGTTCCACAGCAGCTCGACGTGGATGAGATCGGGCGGCACCGCGTCGATCTCACAGCGCGCCGGGGCGCTCCGCACACCGAGCTCGTTCGTCACCGCGAGCTGCACCTCGTAGCTGCCGGCCAGATCGACCCACATGCTCGTGGTCTCGGAGGTCGCGGGCTCGATGTACGACGTGCTCCCGACCGGGCTCTCGCTGACCCACCACTCGTAGGCGAGCACCGCGTCGGGATCGAGCGGATCGTAGCTGGCGGTGCCGTTGAGCTGCAAGAACTCCGGGGGATCGGCGTCGGTCGGGCAATTGATCGAGGCGATCGGGTACTCGTAGCTGCCGCCGCCGTTGCCGAGCAGCGTGACCTGCAGCTCCGGCTCGTCCGGATCGTCCGAGGTGATGGTGAGCGTGCCGTTGTCGCCGGTGGCGGCGGTGGGCGCGTAGGTGATCAGGATCGGGTAGTCGTCGCCCGGTCCGATCGTCTGGCCGCTCGGATCGGTCGACAAGACGAACGCCCCCGAGCCGGTCTGGGTGACGGATCCGAGCACGAGGTCGGCGTCTCCCTGGTTCGACAGGGTGATGAAGTTCGTCGACGTGGTGGTGACGAAGCCGAAGTCGAGCGTCAGGGACGACAGCGCGATGTCAGGCGCGGGCGCCGGCACGCCGGTGCCGGTGAGCGAGATCAGCACGAGGGGGCGCTCGGGGTCGTTCGTGGTGACCTCGATAAGCCCGGTGTAGTCGAGGTACTCGTCGGGCAAGAACGTGACGGGCATCGTCCACGTGGTGTCGGGCGCGACCGTCATCGACGTGACGGGCAGGCCGAACACGCCGTATTCGTCGCCGGACAACGACAAGCTCAGCTCGAGATCGACCCGCCCCGCGTTCGAGATGTAGTTGCTGCTCTCGACCTCGTAGAGCACGGCCTGGTCGCCGAACTCGACCACCTCCGACACCACCGCGATCTCGGGCGTGAGAGCGGAGACGTTGGTCTCGGGCGTACAGCCGAGCAACCAGGGCATCAGCGCGGCGAGGTGCATGTCGGGGCCTCCGGGATACGTGCCGTCGACGGGTTTCACGGACGCTATATCGGGGCAGCCATGAGGACGACACACCTGCCGCTCTGGTTCGCGATGGTCGCCGGCTGCAAAGGCTGCGACGGCTGCCGCCCCGTGCCGAACATCCCCGACCCTTCGGACGACGAGACGGCCACTCCGGAGTCTACGCCGCCCCCCGAGTCGGTCCCCCCGGGCGAGACCGGCTTCGTCGATCCCTGTGTGTTCCCCGAGGTCGAGCCCAACGGCACCTTCTCCGCGGCCACGCCGTTCGGCCTCGACCAGCTCGCGTGTGGCCTCGTCGAGGCCCCGGGAGACGCCGACTATTGGCAGTTCGACGTCGACGGAGACGCCTCCCTCACCTGCGACGGTTGGTGGGTCGGCGTGCGCGTTGCGGCGCAGCAAATCGGCTCCCCGTCGGACCTCGTGCTCACGATCACGTCCGAGCAAGGCAGCGCGGCGCAGGTGTTCGACCGCGGCGAGCAGCTCGACCCCGAGGTCGTCTTCCCCGCCCCGACCGACCGCTACACGCTCCTGCTCATCGAAGAGGCCGGGCTCGGCGGCCCCACGCACGAGTACGAGCTGCTGGTCACGCAACAGAAGCCGCCGGTGTGCTGGGAGTCCGTCGACCCAGACACGAACGGCACCCAAGAAGAGGCCACGCCCCTCGCGCTCGCCGCCACCGGCGACGGTCGGTACGCCACCTCCGTGCTGGGCTGGATCGAAGACGGGGTCGACCTCGACTGGTTCGCGTTCTTGGTGCCGGACGGGCGCTACACCGTGCGCGCGTGGGTCGACGCGTACAACTTCGGCTCCGCGGCCGACTTCAAGCTCGTCGTCGAGACGTGTGAGTGGAACCTGTCGCTCGGCACCTGCCGGGACCCGTCGGAGTACCTCACCACCCTGTACGTCGGCGAGCAGAGCTGGAACCCCGACCCGTTCATGGAGCTCACGTCGTTGGGCGACGAGCGGTTCGCGATCCGGGTCGCCGAGCAGCTCGATCGCTCCGGGCGGCCCTACTGGTACGTGCTGCACGTCGAGCTGGAGGAGCAATGACGCGCGCCCGCTGGTTCGCCGCGTTCGCCGTCGTGGGCGGGTGCAAACAACCCGGCGACACCGTCGTCGAGACCGGTCCCACCATCGGCACCGGCTGGTTCGTCGACACCGCGAACCCCGAGACGGGCGCCGTAGACACCGAAGAGACCGATCAGGAGCCCATCTGCGAGCACCTCGTCTCCGAGACGGTGCCCGCGGCCGGCGTGTCCGACTGGTACTGGCTCGACGGCCCGGTGATCCGCACGACGACGACGGAGGCGTCGGCGTACACGGCGCGCCTGCTGTCCGAAGAAGGCTTCGAGTTGCCGACAACCGGCGCGTGGTCGGAGTCGGGCACCGAGCTGTCGTTGTCGCTGGCCGAGCCGCTCGCGCCGCTCACCCCGTACCGACTCGAGCTCACCGACTGCTCCGGCACGTTCGAGATCCCGTTCTCGACGAGCGCGTACGGCGAGCCCCTGGCCGACGGCGCGACCTCGCTGGTCGGGTTGGTCTACGCCGTGGATCTCACCTCGGCGCGTTGGCTCGAGCCGGAGGCGTTCGGCGCGTTGGTCGCGCTGTACTTCACCGCGCCGGTGCTCATCGAGGTCGAGTGGGCCGACGCCGGCGTGCTCGACCTGCTGGGCGCGCCCGGCAAGATCACCGGCACCGGCGACATCACGCAGGACCTCGTGAACACCACGTGGGACTTCCCGCCCGCCGACTTCGGTCGCCAGCCGCTGTTCGAGGCCGTCGGCGCCGAGGTGGTCATCCCGGTCGACGTCGGCGTCGACGTGACGATCTACGGGTTCGAGCTGTCGGGCACGTTCTCCGCCGACGGTCGCACGTTCGCGGGGGGCGCCATCTCGGGCCTGGCCGACACCCGGGAGCTCGGGCAGGTCATCAACGATCCCGAGCCGTCCGGCATGTGCGACTTCATCGAGGCGCTCGGCATCGCGTGCGTGGAGTGCCCGGACCTGCTGCCGTACTGCGTCAACATCAGCGCGGTCGACGTCGCTGGATCGGTCGTCGACGGTCTGTCGTTGTTGCCGATCTAGCCCCAAAACAAGCGCAGGGCCGAGCCGTCAGCCATCAGCCATCAGGTTTCAGCTTGACAATGGCGCGATGGTGACTCAACCGACGTTCACCTGAACGCGAACAACCCGGTCGACTGCCGCTGAGCGATGCATGGCTTTGACCGGGCTGACCGCTGACCGCTGACTGCTGACCGCTTGTTCAAGGTCTGGCTACCGCACCTGGCCACCCCTACTGCACCACGATGACCGACGCCTGCGACGACGCGTCCCACCCGTCGACGGTCGGCAGCGCGTACAGCTCGTTCGGCACGGTCCACGTCTGTCCGGTCGACGACACCACCGTGATCCCCCACGCCCCGGCCGGCAGCGCCGTCGGATCGGTGACGACCTCCTCGGTCCCGTCGGGCAGCGTGTGCACCGCGAACGGGGCCCAGAACGTCGTGAGCGCCGCATTCGGCACGATCTGGTTCAGGGGCAGCTCCCCAGTGAGCGCCGCGGTCGGGTCCGGTACGAGCACCGATCCCCACGACTCCCCGTCGACCGGCGCGTCGGCGAGGGAGCCGTCCGCTTGCGGCACGCCCAGGTACGACAGGTAGACACGCGGCCACACGTCGTACGCGCCGGGCACGTCCGGGTGAGGGTCGACCACGCCGTCGGCGTCGGCGTCGACCGCGAGCACCGGGAAGATCGCGCCGCACGGCGCGCCCGGATCGGCGATCTCGAGGACCGAGCTGTGGACGCCGGTCGAGACGAGGCCGACGACCTGCGGGACCGTCGGGGCCGCCGCCGCGTCGTCGCGCGACAGCGTGGTGACGCTCGGCGCGAACGCGGGCCGCGCCAACGGGATCTCCACCGCGACCGCGACCGTGACGTCGTCTTTTCGCTCGCCGCCCGCGATCGTGACCGGCGCCAGCGTGCCCGAAGCGATGTCGGCGATGTGGCCACCGATCCAATCGCCGCAGCTCGCGCCCGCAGTCGCGGTGAGCAGCGGCTGGAAGTCGCCGTCGCGGTCGATGAGCGCCGTCACCAGCCAGGTGCCGTCCTCGAGGTCCCCGACCGTGTACGACGCCGACTGCACCCCCGCGCCGTCGCCGGTGAACGCGTCGGGCGGGACCGTGGCGAAGGTGACCGGCGCGCCGGTGCCGAAGGGAGGCCCAGGATCGGCGGCGTCGTACACGAGCACGATCGCCGGACCGAGCTCCTCGGGCGCGAGGCCGTCGACCACCACGGCGCCCGCGATCTGGTTGCGCGGGGCCTCCGCGTCCGGGTCGAGCGGGGCCTCCCAGGCGCACGCCGCGATCGAGAGCAACAGCATGATCCGCCTCAGAACCGGTAGGTGGACGTGAAGAACAGGCGCGCGGCCACCGGCTGACCCTTCGGGTGCTCCCGCTCGGCGCCGGCCAGGGCGAGCAGGTTCCACCCCGTGAACGCGAGCTCGAGCTGCTCGTCCGCGAACGGGCGCACCGCGATCCGCGACGTGAGCTGCACACGGGGCGCGAGCTCGGTCTCGGTCACCACGATGGTCCCGTCGGAGTCGAAGTCGCGGGTGCGCCACGTCTGCGGCGACGCGTACGCGACCGCGAGCGACACGTCCGTCCGCCACGGCGTCCGCACGGTGCCGCCGCCGTTGAGCTTGACCGGGCTCGACGACAAGTCGCGCACGGTCCCGGCGTCGCTCGTCTCGAGCACCAGGGAGTACGCGAAGTTCGTGTACAAGTCGACGCCGTCGACCGGGAACAGCTCGACGTCCACCTCGACGCCCGTGCCGGTGTAGCCGACGTCGCTGTTGGTCCACCCGGTCACCCCGGCTTCGTAGCCGTTCTCGGCGGGGTCGAACGGCGTGACGGAGGGCACCACGTCGGACAGCGCGATGATGTCGGTCAGGCGATTGTAGTAGATCGCGACGTCAGCAGTGTGGAACGGCGACGACTCGTCGTGCGCGCCGAGCTCGACCGTGCGGATACGCTCGGGAGACAACGACACGTCGCCGACGTCCCGGATGAACACGCCGTCGGCGTCGGTGCCGACCGTCACGTCCATGTACGACTCGAGCATCGTCGGGGCGCGGAACGCCGACCCTCCAGTCAGGCGCAGCGACGTGCGGTCGGCCACGCGCGCGATGAGGGCGGCGCGGGGCGACAGCGTCTCGGTCACCGGGATCAGCGGGTGGCGGTCGACACGCAGCGACGCGACCGCTTTGACCGGACCGACCGCCGCTTCTTCGCTCGCGAACGCGGCGAGGTGCTGCTCGACGGGGTCGAAGCCGTTCATGTACTCGAGGCCGGTGAGGCGCTTGCTCCGAACGCCCAAGCCGCCCGACAGCCGATGCCGAACCGGGCCCGTCTGCACCGCGCCGTTGGCCTCGAGCTCGGCGTCGATGGTGTCGGCGACGCCATCGGCGTCGAACGAGTGCGGCTCGTCGACGGCCTCCAGCCACCGCCCGGTGCTCAGGTCGTCGCGGTTCCAGAACACCCGCAGGTGGACCGGATCGATCGACACGTCGCCGCGCACGAAGTGGTGCCGGTCGTCGAGGAAGAAGTCTCCGAGGGCGCCGAGGCTGTAGAACTCGTAGGTCCCTTCGGAATAACCACCCTCGGCCCGTACATATCCGATGTCGCCGATCGGGCGGTCGACGCGCCCGGACAACGCGACCTTTCGTTGGGCGAGGTCCTGGTTCGGCACCTGGCTCACGAGCGACCCGCCCTCGACGGCGGTCCCCTCGGTGGCCCACCGCCCCTCCTGCTCGAAGCCGGCCGACAACCGGTACGCGTTGACCCCGACCCGTCCGCTCGCGCTCGCGGCGACGCGCGCGATGCCCGGCGAGCCCCCTTCGGCCGTCAGGTGCATCGCGTCACCTTCGCCCGGCGTGCGCGTGATGAGGTTGATGACGCCGGTGACCGCGTTGGCGCCGTAGATCGCAGACCCCGGGCCGCGGATGATCTCGATGCGCTCGATGTCGACGAGGTTGATCGGCAACGTCGGCCAGAACGTGGTGCCCAGGAAGTCGATCGCGGTGCTCCGACCATCGACCAGGATCAGCACCTTGTTCGACAGCTCGCGGTTGAAGCCTCGGATCGAGACCTCGTTCTGGCTGGACGCGAAGCTGTTGACGTCGAGCCCGACGACGCGCCGGAGCAGGTCGGGCACGTTGCGCGCCCCCGACATCCGGACGTCGTCGGCCGACAGCACCGTCACCGCCGACGGGGAGTCGAGCGGCTCCTGGCCGTAGCGGGACGCCGTCGTGACCTCTTGCCGGTACGCGTCGGTGAGCAGCTCGAGCTCCGGCAACACGACCTCAGGGGGAGGCGCGGCCTCGGGCGCCGCCGCTGGTTCGGGCGCCACCCCGATCCGACCCGCGAGGGCCGCCAGCTCGTCGGCGAGCGCGCGCAGCCGCGCAACGTCGTCCGATGACGCGGCGCCGACCGCTGCCTCCTCCGGCGCGGGCGCGGGCGGCGCCGCCGCGGCGAGACGCGCGTCGATGATCTGGAGGATCGGGTCGGCGTCGGCGGCGTTCTCCGGTGACGAGTCCCGGAACAGCACGAAGTACGCGCGCGCCTGCTCGTAGTCGCCCATGTCCAGGTACGCGCGCCCGATGTTGTAGACCGTCTTCGGGTGCGGCCACGCGGCTTGAGCCGCTTCGAAGCGCTCGATCGCCGTCGGGTAGTCTCCCGCGGCGGCGGCTTCGAGCCCGGCCATGAAGTGGCGGCGCGCGTCGTCCTTCGGGTCGGCGAGCGCCACGCCCGGGATCAACAACAACAACAACAGCACCCAAGCGACGCGCCCCGGCACGGAGCCTCCACGGGCCCGACCATAGCGCATTACCGGAACTCTTCGGGCACGCCCATGTAGCCCTCGGGCGCGTCGACCTTCTTCGGCGGCGGGTCGGCGGGCGGCGGATCCACGGCGGGTGGGTCGGCGGGTGGCGGCTTGATCGCCGCCTTCGGGGGATCGGACGGGCCAGGCGTGACCGGCGCGGCGACCGGCGCCTCCGGCGGCGTCGGAGCAGGCGGTGGCGCCACCGCCGGCTCCGGGGGCGGAGGCGCCGCCACGGCCGGCGCCGCAGCGGGCGTGACCGCCGGGGCCGGAGCGTCGTGAAACCGGTAGGCCAGCGCTCCCAACGCGATCGTCAGCGACAAGACCACCAAGCCCAGCGCAGCGGCTGCCCCAGCCACGAGCATGGGCCTCACGCCGCTCGGCGGCGGATCGATCGCCAACGAGCGGGAAAACGACGCCGTGCGCGCGTCGAGCGACGGATCGAAGCGCGCGAGCCGCGCCGCGACCTCCTTCATGTCGGCGGGGCGCTCGTCGACGGTCTTCGCGAGGCAGTCGCGGACGAGCTGCTCGAGCTCCGGGGGCACCGCGAGCCCAGGCGCGACCGACGAAAACGCCGGAATCGGCGATTGGAGGTGGCCGATCATGGTCGCGGCGCTGTTCGCCCCGTGAAACGGGTAGTGCCCGGTGAGCATGCGGAACAGGAGCACACCGAGCGCGTACACGTCCGAGCGCGCGTCGACCGCGTGCCCCCGGATCTGCTCGGGCGACATGCAGTGCGGCGACCCGAGGATCAGCCCGGCGCGGGTGACGCCCTGGTCCCGCTCGGTCAGCTTGACGAGCCCGAAGTCCACGACCTTGACCTGCTCGGCGCCGTCGTCGAGCGCGCGAACGAGCAAATTCGACGGCTTGAGATCGCGGTGGATGACACCGCGCTTGTGCGCGTAGCTCAGGGCGTTCGCGATCTGGCCACCCAGCACCACCGCGCGCTCGACCGTGAGCCGTGTGTCCTTGAGGATGTCGGAGAGGCGCGGGCCCTCGACGAACTCCATCGCGAGGAACAGCCGACCGTCTTCCGTGCGCCCGCGATCGTGCAGCGTGACGATGTTCGGGTGCTCCATGCGGACCAACGCGCCCGCCTCGAGGTCGAACCGCTCGACGAAGGTCTCTGGATCCTCCGCTTCCGGCGGCGGGGTCATCACCTTGAGCGCGACGGGACGATCCAGCGTGACGTCCGTCGCGCGGTAGACGACGGACATGCCCCCGCGCGCCACCGTGCGTTCGATGCGGTAGCGCCCAGCGATCAGCCCGCCGCCCTTGTCGGCGCGCCCTGCCCCCTCGAGCCCTTGCGCCACCCGGTCGCTCCTCGACGTGCGTTCTCCATACGTGGCCTTACGCACCAACGCCACAATTGCACGCCGTGCACTTCACCCGCCCGGCGCGACCACCGGAACCCCGACCGAGCTGCCGGACAGCCACAACCGCTGCTGCGCCGCGACGGTCCGCGACGCTGCGGCCCAGTCTTCGTCCAGGTTCGAATGAGCCTCCAACCTCGGGAAGCTCGCGGAAGACACCTCGACGAGCACGCGGCTCCACGGCTGGAACACGTACTCCACCGGGGTGGTGCGCAAGACCACCGTGACCGGCTCACCCGGCGTGTAGCCAGCGACGACGTCGGCGCCGTCGCGGAACGACAACGACGTGTACGCCTCGCGCACGACGATCCGCGTGCCGTCGGCCAGCTCCTCGACGAAGCGGACGCCGAACGCGCTGTCGGCGGCGTCCGTCGCGACCACCAGGGTCGCCTCCAGCGCCCCCGCGACGTGCAGCGGGGCGCCGAGCG
>CAIUDO010000422.1 GCA_903897935.1 uncultured Pseudomonadota bacterium | reverse complement strand
GCTGGCCGGGGGACCTCGTCTCGGCGTCGCCCGTGGTCACGTGGGAGATCCCGCCCCCGGGCGCGGGGTACGGGATCCGCTACCTCGCGACGTCGTCCTCGACGGACGGCGAGCCGATGGTGGTCACGCGCTTCCTGGACCTGAAGTCAGAAAGCAGCGGTCGAACCGCGCTGGAGTGGGAGCACCCGACGGGAGAGCTGGCAGGTACGTTGGCCTACTTCGTGGACCACCCGCCGCTCGCGACGGCCGCGACGCGTGACCCGTCGGTGAGCACGTCGCCGGACGGCATGGTGACGGTGTACGCGTGGGAGGAGCAGCCCACGGAGGCCGTTGGTGGGAAGGGCGGGGCGCCGGGCGCGTACATCATGCTGAAGGTGGTGGGCCGCCGGATCCGCCTCGTTTGGACGGGCGAGCCGGTGGTGTACGGCCCGTTCCCGGCGCACCTGGGTCGGGAGTCGTACCTGCTGGGTGGAGAGCCGTCGGTCTGCGTGACCGATAGTCAGGTGCACCTGGTGTGGCAGGGGCTGGAGGGCGGGGTTCACCTCGCGCGGGCGCCGATGCGGGCAGTAGGCGACGCGTGGTCGGCGAGCGTGCCGTGGCAGCCGGTGGCGACCGGCGTGTTCCGGCTGGCGGACCGTGGGTACTTGGGTCCAGGTTGGTTGCCGCACGTGTCGGCGCGTACCTTGGCAAACGGCGATGACGTGGTGGCGGTGGTTTGGGAGCGCACCGAGGGCATTCTCACGTTCAACCCAGACAAGCGCGTCGAGCTGGCGTTCGTCCACGCGCCCGAGTTCGGCAGCCTGAAGCTGTACGCGCTGTCGGGCACCCACAGCCTCGCGAGCGCTGAGGTCGACGAATCGCAGTTTCGCTTTCAGCTCTCACCGACTGTTGTGATCGGCCCGGAGGACATCGGGCTGAACTACGTGCCCGTCGACGTGATCTGGTTCGATGTCGACACGACACCGGGTTCTGGGCAGGCGAGGCTGCTCCATCGCCGGTACGCGTTCGACGGCGACCCCATCGTGTGGGTGCGCACATGGTCGTAGCGCTAGCGGCCACCATGATGCTGGTTGGGTGCACCCGCCTGACTTCGAAGGACACGGCAGGTCCGGCCGAGGAGACCGACACCGAAGTACCCAAAGAGTCCGAAGAGACCGAGACCGACACCGAGGAGACTGGATCGGAATCGGTGCCGACGCGATGGCTGGCAATTGATGCTGATAGTACGTACACATGCGGAGTTCAACTCGACTCGAGCATTGAGTGTTGGGGCGGACTTGGTTCGCTCGAACCGCCACTGGGTACGTTCACAGCGTTGGCAGCGGCTGGGGTGTTCACCTGCGCGATCGCCTCAGATCAGACGGTCGCGTGCTGGGGTAGCGACAGCACGGGCGCCGCCTCCCCGCCGAGCGGCACTTTTTTGCAAGTCGACGCGAGCCACGAACAATCGTGCGGGATTCGTACCGACGGATCGCTGGAGTGCTGGGGAGAGACCTACTGGTACGGCACCGCCTCGGCGCCCCCGGGCGTGTATCGACAGGTCGCGGTCGGTTACCTGCACGTATGCTGGTTGACGGACGCCGGGGAGATCGGCTGTTGGGGCGCTCCTTGGGGCTATGAAGGCATTCCGAAGGGGCCGTTCGTCGCGATCGCGGCCGGTGCGTTCACGTGTGCGCTCGACGCGAAGGGCCAGATCCGTTGCTTCGGGGACGGCGATGAGATCGCTGGGGCGCCGACCGAGGGCGTATTCACGGCCGTCGACATCGGTTACGACTACGCGTGCGCGCTCGATGATGCGGGGGGCATACAGTGCTGGGGCGACGACAGGAACGGCGAGACCCATCCACCAAAGGGCGTCTTCGCGCAGGTCGCGACCGGCGGCGATCATGCGTGCGCGCTCACGCCAGAAGGCGAAGCCGTGTGCTGGGGCAACAACGACTACGGCCAAACCACTCCCCCATGATCACACCCGCGCACGCCAACCAGACCCCCAGCGACCGTCGCGTTACCGTCTGTGCTGGGGCGTCGTTGGAGGCCGCGTCGTCGACGTTGTTCGAGGGTGTAGCGGCGCTTGGACGCCGTGGTCCTCGCGCCATTCCGGGGGGCCCGCAGGGACTAAGAGACGCCGCCTCCGAGCAGCGCCCGCAGCGGGCGCGAGGGCATCGAAGCGGCGCGCGCCCGCGCTTCGATCCGGTCGACGAACACGTTGTCGAACACACGGAGCGGGTCGAGGGTCTGGAGCGCGGACAGCCAGGCGCCCCGCGCGGAGGCAGGCCACGCGTCGAGGGTGTCGGGGCCCGCGGTGTGGGTCTGTCCCCAGTGGGGGCGGCCTCCCAAGGACACCAAGAAGCGCTCGACCTCGCGGATGAGGTCGGCCCACCCGTGGGCGTGCAGGGCCATGGGCACCTCGATCATCGCCCACACCGGGGTCGCGGCGCCCGGCGGCGCGCCGTGTTGTGGCGCGAGGTACGCGTTGGATCCCCGCACGAACCGCAGGCCGAACGCGGACGTTGCCAGCACCGCGGGCGACCGCTTGCCGAGCTTCGTGCAGATTGCGTCGATCCCCTGCGCCGCTCGCGCCGCCTGCGAAGGAGGAAACGCCACTTCGCACGCGGGCGCCGTGAGGTACCGGCCGACGCCCAAGTACATCACCGATGCGGCGTCGTCTACGAAGACGTGGTCGTTGGCGGTCTGGGTCAGCGAGAGCCCGATGACGTTCATCGCGCCCACCACCGTGCCGCCTGCTACGAGCCGCATGGTGCGTGCGGTGCGCGTCGGGCCCATCTTCTTGAACGCCGCGAGCCGACCGATGTTCCGGGAGATGGGCTGCTTGGCGGCCACGCTCGGTGTGCGCGTGGTCTCGACCACCCCCACCTTGCCGCCGCGCAGGTAGGGGTTGACGAGCCACTCGCGCTGCGCGCGCTGGGGTGCGACGGGGCCGTTGATCGTGCCGATGTCGCCGCTGTCGAGGACATAGGCGTCGACGCGCGCCTGGAGCGCGTCCGGAGACAGCCGATGGAACGTGCGGGTCTCGCGGAGTTGGAACGCTTCGCGTACGAACAGGGTGACGGAGACCACGACCCCGAACGCCCCGAACGAGACCCGGGCGGCGTCGAACAGGGCGTCGTCGCGCAGGATCTGAAACCCGTGAGGCCCGCCCTGGAACGACGCCGAGGTGGGCCCCCCGGTGGGTTCGAGGCGCAGGCGCACCACCTTGGGGGTGCCGTCGTCGGCGGGCTGCACCACCAGCATGTCGAGCGACCGCACGAGATCGCAGATTGGCCCTTGGCCGCGCCCGCTCCCGTGGGTGCCCGTACACGCGGCGCCGACGAGCGACTGCTGGTCGTACGAGCCGAGCTGGTCGAACGAGAGCCCGGCGGCGGCGAGCACCGGTTTGAGCGAGGCGATCGACCGACCCGCCGGGACGGTGACCAGCCGGAACGTCGGGTCCCACCCCGCCGTGGCGTTCGGCGCGAGGTGGGCCGGGCTGAGGCCGTCGGGGCCGACCATGCCCGCCGGCAGCGTCAGGTCCGAGAGGTCGACGACGAGCCCGCCGTCGCGCGGGTACGCAACGGCGGACGACGCGTGCCCGCCCCCCACCACACGCACGGAGCGCGCCCCTGCCAGCAGCGCCTCCAGCGCGTCGACGGTGGTGGGTCGACGCACCGAGTAGCGCGGAGGGGCAGGGGAGTCGCCGGGCACCGTCGCCCCGCCGAGGTAGTTGAACCAGGTCCGATCGGGCTGCGGGAGGGCGCCAGCGAACCGCCGACCTTCATCGGCTTCGACCTCGATGATCGACGCGAGGCGCGCGCGGCCGTGCTCGATCGTGCGGAACAGCCCCGATGCGGGCTCGAGGAAGTCGGCGGGCCGCGGCACGCCGTACATCGCCGCGGTCTGGAGCAGCACCGGGTCGGACAGGAGCGGCGCTTCTTCCGGCCCCGGCGGCGCTTCGAGCGTGATCGGGTCGCCGAGCCCGGCGTGCACCGCGATGAGGGCGTCCGTCAGGTCGACGCCGCCGCGTTCGAGCAGGCTCACCGCTGCCGCGAGGCGCGCGAGCTCGTCGTCTTCGAGCGCGTCCGTTCCCATCCGGTCGAGGAGGCTCAGGGCGTCGTCGAACGGATCGGGAGCGGTGGACTCCTCGCGGCTCGGCAGCGCGACGGCGGCGCGGAGGGCGGCGGCGTCGAACCCGTGGGTGAGGCGCCGCCTCGGGGGCGGCTCGGCGGCGGCCGGTGCCTCTGGGGTCGCGGCGTGGACGTGGGCCGCGCCGCCTTCGATGGTGATGGTGATGGTGACGCGCGCCATATGGTCCTCGCTTGGTGATCGTGCGGAGCATACAACACGGATCTCGACCGGGGGTCTCGGCGAGGCGGTGACCGCAGGACCGACGACGAGCGCGCGCCTCGGTCCGAAGGCGATGCGGTGGTAGGTCTCGAGCGCCGCTCCGCAGGTAAGCGTCGCCGGACTCCGCGGGCGATCGAACACGATCACCGCGGCGCCCATCGTCGGTAGGCGCAGACCGCCCGGCCCCCGCGCCACGCGTCATTCGGGGATCTCAGCGGCCAGCGCACCGAGCCGCGCCACCACCGACGTGATCGGCACGCCGAGGTTGTAGCTCTGACCGCCGCTGGCCACCTCCACCGCGCCGACGTGCACCCCGATGACGCGCAGCTCGTCGTCCAGGACGGGGGCACCGGACGAGCCTTGCCGGGTGTCGGCGGCGTAGTGCAGCTGGTGGGTGCCTTCGTCGACGCGGTAGATCAGGTTGTTCCGTATGGCGAGCCGCTTGTCCTCCCCGTCCGGGTGCTGGACGATGTTCGCGGACCTGCACTCCCCGAGACCGACGACGAGGGGTGCCCGTTGGACGCGCAGCGGCTCGATCCCGGGGTCGTCGCCCAGACGCACGATCACCACGTCGAGCTCACGATCCTGAAACACGATCGTTCCACCTTTGATTTGG
>CAIUDO010000421.1 GCA_903897935.1 uncultured Pseudomonadota bacterium | reverse complement strand
CGCCACACCGCGTCCTTGGGGCAGGCGCTCCGCCTGCCGGGCGGGACGACGCTGGTGGTCTGGTCCACCGCGGGCATCGCCGACGAGGTCACGCCCGAAGGCGAGGTCGTATGGTCGATCGCGTTCGAGGGTAGCTTTGTCGGCCACATGGCTCCGGTCCCGGTCGTGCCGGTCGGGGTGTGGTAGACGGAGGTCGGGTGGGCTGATGGAACCGATCACGCTGCGCTTCGTGTTGTCGACCCGGGCGGGCGCGGCCGCTGCTTGGGACGTGCTCGCCGACACGGATCGGTTCAACCGCGCCGCCGGTCTCGCCTTCGATCTGACCGAGGAGCCCCTGGAGCCGGGCAGGGTGCGGCGCACGGGCTCGTTGCGTAGGTTCGGCCTACAGATCGCGTGGGAGGATCAGCCGGTCGAGTTCGTACGCCCGTCGTGGCTGCGGGTCGAGCGGCGGTTCCTCAACGGCCCGCTCGCGCGGCTCGAGGTCGAGCTGCACTTCGCCCCCACGTCGGGGGGCACCGAGGTCACCTACGAAGCGCGCCTGTTCCCGCGCAACCTGTTCGTCAAGCCGGTCGTCGCGGTCGACGCCCGTCTCTCGACGGGCCCGCAGCTCCTCGACGCGCTGACCCGGGGCGTCGCGTTGCTCGACGGGGGGCCCGACGTCTACGACCCGGCCCCGCCTGCGTTGCCCCCCGAGGTGTCGGGTCGCCTCGACGTGGCGCTGGGGGCGGTCGGCCCCGAGCCGCTCCGGAGGGTGCTGGACCACGAGGTCCGGTACGCGCCGCTCACCCGCCAGGCGCGCATGATGCCGCGGGTGCTCGCGCGGCTCGCGGGGGTGGACGACGACGTCGCGATCGGGGCGATGCTGCAGGCGGTCGGCGACGGGTTGTTGCAGCTGCGCTTCGAGGCGATCTGCCCTTCCTGCCTGGGGGGCGTCGAGGTGTCGCAGCCGGTGCCGGGCGCCGTCCATTGTGTGAGCTGCAACCTGCCCTTCGACGGGTCGTGGCCGGGGTCTGTACACGTGGTGTTCCGTCCGTCGTCGTGGGTCCGCTCGGTGCACGTCCCGCGCGCGTGCCTCGTGAGCCCTGGTCGAACGCCGCAAGTAGTCGCCCGTCAGGAGGTCGGTGCGGGCGCGCGCGCGCGGGTGGCCGCGGAGCTCGCGGCGGGGTTGTGGCGGCTCATCGTCGGCGCGGGGCCCGACGGCGCCACCGTCGAGGTCGTCGACGGCGGGCCGACGGAAGCCCTCGTGTATGTCGGCGCTGGTGTGCGCCCGGAGCTCGTCACCGTCGGGGTGGGCGCGTCGACGCTGCTGGTCGTGAACCAGGGCGACGCCCCGGTGACCGTTCAGTTGGAGCGGAGGTTCTCGTTGCCGCTCGCGTTGACGGCGTCGCAGCTGCTGGAGCACCCGAGCGCCGCGTTCGCAGCTCCAGCGGTGCGGCGGCTGGACAGCGAGGTCGTGCGGGCGTGCTTGGTGGTCGTCGTCGCGGCGCGACGGGCGGCGAGCGTCGATCTCGTCGACGCTGTCGTCACGATGCGGGCGCGCGGCCCGATCGCGACCGGCTCGGCGGATGGCTTCTACGTCGCGGCGTACGCGTCCGACGACGTCGCGCTCGCGCTCGCGGGGAGCCTCGCCGACGACCCGCGCTGGTCGGTGTGTGTCGACTGTGGGCAGGTGCTCGCGGCGCGCCTCGGCGGCAGCTCATCCTCGGGGTCGGGAGGCTCCGAGCCGGCGTTGGTCGCGGGGACCGTCGTCGACCGGGTGATGCAGAGCGTGCAGGAGGTGGCGCCGCGGCGGGTCGGGCTCGACCGCGAGGCGCTCGGCGACGCCGCGTTCCGGGCCACGATCGACCGCTGGCGGGCCGATGGGAGGCTCACCATCGACGACCACCTGCCCGTCCGCACACACGACGTGCAGTTCGTCGACCCGAGCGCGGCCCCCGAGGGCGCCAGCGGCTCCGTGGTGCTGGGGCTGATGGTCGGGCGCGGCAGGTTCGGGCGTCGGTACCTGGCGACGGAGGCGGGCGTCGCGTGCGAGGCCGAGTACGTCCCGTTCGAAGCGCTGGTGATGGTGGAGGACGCGCACCGGTGCCGGTCTGCGTTCCAGGGGGAGGGCTGGGCGGCGTCCCGGCTGGTTCGGCTCGCCAAGGGGCCGTTCCTGGTCGATCGGCCGCCCCCGGGCCGGTCGCTCGAGCGCGTCCTGGGCGCGCCGATGCCCGCCGCGAGCGCGCACCGGCTCGCGACCTCGTTGTTCTCGGTGCTTGGCGGCCTGCACGCCGCCGGCGTCGTCTGGCGCGATCTGCGCCCGGGTGACCTCTGGTGGGCCGACGACGGCTCGGTCGTGCTGCGTGGGGTCGGCGCCGCCGCGCCGTTCGGGGCCCACGACGCGTTGACCGATGCAGGCCCGTTCGCGGCGCCGGAGGTGCGCGCCGGTGGCCCCGTCGACGGGCGGGCGGACTTGTATGCAGCTACCAAGCTGCTGATCCACGCGGTCACCGGCCGGCCGGTCGGCGCGCCGGGCCCGACGCCGCCGCTGTTCGTGGGGCTCGCGCAGGCCCTCGCGCCGGCTCCGTCGGCGCGCTTCGTGTCGGCCGACGAGATGATTCGGGTCCTTCGAGGAGGCGCGGGATAACGCAGCGGCGGAGGAGTTCATGAGGCTCACGCTGCTGTTGGTTTGCTTGGTCGCGTGCGGGAAGGACGACGACACCGCGGTCGTGTCAGACACGGACGCCGATACGGACACCGATACGGACACGGACACCGATACCGACACGGACACCGATACGGACACGGACACCGATACGGACACGGACACCGATACGGACACGGACACCGATACCGACACCGACACGGACACGGATACCGACACGGATACGGACACCGACACGGACCCTGGCTTCGCCGGCGTCTCCGGTGAGGTCTCGGTCGACGAGGTGGCGGTCCTGTGCGACAAGTTCCGCACCACCGACTGCACCGGCGACGTCTACGTCGGCTTGTTCGAGAACGACGTGAGCCCGATCCCCGAGCCGCCGATCATGCAGATCCGCATCCCCGGCGCGGTGCTGGCGGGCGCTGGCGTCGCCGCCTACAGCCTGGCCCCGGTCCCGGCGGGCACGTGGTACGTCCAGGCGTTCCTCGACGACGACGACTCCGCGGCGGACAAGAAGGAGCCCATCGCGGGCCTCGGCGACGTGGTCCAGGGTCCCGGGGTCGGGGAGGTCGTGGTCACCGACGGCGTCGACGTCACGCACGACGTGGTGCTCACGTTCCGGATCGGCTCGCCGCCGCCGCCGCCGAGCTAGTCCTTGAACAAGCGGTCAGCCCGGTCAAAGCCATGCATCGCTCAGCGGCAGCCGACCGGGTTGTTCGCGTTCAGGTGAAGGTCGGTTG
>CAIUDO010000420.1 GCA_903897935.1 uncultured Pseudomonadota bacterium | reverse complement strand
CTGGAACGCGACGCTCTCGTACCAGGTCACGTGGAAGCAGGTCGATCTGCGCCTCGGTGGCGGCTACTCGGCGTACCCGCTGGTGTGGCTGGTGCAGGCCAACGACGTGTCGTATCGGTTCGGCGGCGAGACGCGCCGCACCGAGACGAAGACGAAGCGTGGGTTCCGGCAGAACGTGAAGGACACGAAGTAGCAGCGAGTTCCTAGGGATTCAGCCGCACGAACGCCCACCCATCCCCACGCCGCACCGCGGCGAAGCGCTCGTGCAGACGGTCCACGCCGTCCATCCAGAACTCGAACCGGCGCGGCGTGAGCCTGAAGCCGCCCCAGTGGGGGGGCCGCGGGACCGGGGCACCGTCATAGCGCTGGGTGATCGCCGCGAGCCGGGCTTCGAGGGCCTCGCGCGACAACAGCGGCGCGCTCTGCTCGCTCGCCCACGCGGCGAGCTGGCTCCCACGAGGGCGGGTGGCGAAGTAGGTGTCGGCCTCGTCCGTCGAGATCGGGGCGGCCGCCCCCTCGACGATCACCTGCCGCGCCAACGACTTCCAGTGGAAGCACAAGGCGGCGTGTGGGTTCTCGAGGAGATCGCGGCCTTTTCGGCTCCGGTGGTTCGTGTGGAATACGAGGCCGCGACCGGGATCGACCGCCTTGACCAGCACCGTTCGGATCGACGGGCGACCGAGCCGGTTCGCGGTGGCGAGCTGCGCGGCGTCGTGCACCCGCGGCTCGGTCGCTTCAGCTTCTTCCAACCACGCGGAGAGCGTGCGGTACGGATCGACCAGCATCAGACCCTCACATCGCCGCCGACCGGCGTCCGCCCTGCGTACGGTGCCAGCGCTGGCGCGACCTCGTCGACGAGGAACGCGCGGACCTGCTGCGGCGCCCGGCCGACGAACGCGGCAGGGTCGAGCAGATCGCGCAGGTGATCGTGGATAGGGGCGAACATCGGGTCGTCGCGGAGCCGCTCGAACAAGTCGTTGTCGCGACCGTGCTCCTTGACCTGCTCCCCCGCGGCGACGCTGTGCTGGCGGATCCGCTCGTGGACCTCCTGGCGGTCGCCCCCGGCGCGGACCATCGCCATCATCACGTTCTCGGTGGCCATGAACGGCAGCTCCTCCCGGAGGCGCCGGCCGATGACCGCCGGGCGGACCACGAGGCCGTCGGTGACGGACAGCAACGTCTCGAGCAGCCCGTCGGTCGCCAAGAACGACTCCGACAAGAACAGCCGCCGCGCGGCGCTGTCATCGAGGGTGCGCTCCAGCCACTGCACGGACGCGGTGTGCGCCGCGCTGCCGACCATCGCCATGACGTGCCGCGACAGCGCGCAGACGCGCTCGGATCGCATTGGGTTGCGTTTGTACGCCATCGCCGACGACCCGATCTGCTTCTTGCCGAACGGCTCCTCGACCTCTTTGAGGTGGGCGAGCAGCCGCACGTCGGTGCCGATCTTGTGTGCGGTCGCCGCGAGGGACCCAAGCGCGCCCGTGACCTCGAGATCGACCTTACGACTGTACGTTTGACCGGTGACCGGCCAGGTACGGCGGAACCCGAACCGCGCGGCGACCGCGTGGTCGAGCGCGACGACCTTTTCGTGGTCGCCGTCGAACAGCGCCAAGAAGCTGGCTTGTGACCCGGTGGTGCCCTTGCAGCCCCGGAACCGAAGGCGCTCACGCGCGCGCTCGAGGTTCTCGAGGTCCATCAGCAGGTCGGCGATCCACAACGTCGCGCGCTTGCCCACGGTGGTCGGCTGCGCCGGCTGAAAGTGCGTCCACGCGAGGGTGGGTTGATCGGCCCACTTCGCCGCGAACGCCCCGAGCCGCTCGATGACACCCGCGAGCTTCGGTCGCAGCAG